>PXDN01000301.1 GCA_003566375.1 Opitutia bacterium | reverse complement strand
CGCCAGATCGCTCCGGCTGACGTAGCGGATGCCGAAATCGCGGGCGAAGAGTTCCTGGCCGACGGTGAAGCGCGCCCGGCGGACGCAGAGGATGCGGGCATCGAGCCCGCCCAGGGCGCGGGCCCCCATCACATCCTCCATCAGGGCCTTGTATCCGGTATCGCGGTATTGGCTGTGTTCATGGCGGTCTTTGCAGTCCACCAGCCACAGCCGGCCCTGGTGATGGAAGAGCAGGTCCACTTCCTGGTAGGGCTCGGAGTTGCGCTGAGTGTCGGTCTCCGCCGCCTTAAGGCGCAGACTGCGGCTCACCATGGGAATACCGAGCTTGAGCAGTGCGGCTGCGGACTGCATTTCCAGAATATCGCCCGTCTTGAAGTCCTCATCGGCCTCGCCGAATACTTCCAGCCATTCGCGGCAGTCCGAGCCGGAGGCGATGGCTTTGCCCAACTCTTTTCGTCCCTTTCTTGGTCCTTCTGCGCTGAGGACCAGTAACTCTCCGGGGCGGTCGATCTCGCCCTCGGTGAGTTGGCAGCGGACAGTTTCGGAGGGGTCTAGAACGGACAGCGGCGCAGGAGGGTCAGGGCGTGCAATTGCGGCCAAATCTGCTGGCTGACGAGGGTGGCGAGGGTGTTCATCGGGTCACCATTTGACAAGCTCCAGGCCGGGAAAACGTTGAAAATCCCCGGTGTTCCGGGTGGCAAGGACGGCCCCGTTGGCAATGGCCGTGGCCGCGATCATCGCATCCACCTTGACTCCGCGTTTCCGTCCCGCCTGCTTGTACAGGTTCGCGGCCACTTGCGATTCCTCCCCGCCAAAGGGGAACACATCCGTCAGAAGCCGCCAAGCAAGTTCGATATGTTCCCTCCGGACCGGTCCGCATAGAAACTCATACCAGACGATGGTGGAGGTCACCAACGGGACTTCCTCCTCAAGCCATTTCATAACCTGGCGGGATTCAGGTGAATCCGGGACAAGCGCGAAAATCAGGATATTGGTGTCCAGCAGGATCATGGGCCCCGCCATTCCCGCCGGTCCTTGCGAAGTTGGGTCAGATAACTTTCCGCCTCCTCGCGGACCAGCCCCTGTCCGCTCTCATGAAGAGAGATGAGGTCCTGTAAAGGGGAGACGTCCTGTGCGCGGAGAGCGGACTCCGCTTGTTGCACGGCACGGCGGACCACCTCCGCCTGAGAAACTTTCCAGTCGCGGGCCAGCCGTTGCAACCGCCGGGCGGTCGCTTCATCCAAAGCAAACGTGGTTCTATGTGTCATTTGGGCCATATGCCATACCATACCATCACATGACACGGTGACAACTGTTTTTTATTCCTGGTATTGGAACATGGGGTTGGAGGGATTCGCTCAAACCACGGATTGCCAATCCAAGGCACTCAATTTTTTGGGAGAGCCCCCACCCAGGGGATGCCGGAGGGCCTCCAAGGCTTGGGGCCACAATTCTTTGCTTGGGGCAAACATCAGCAGGTGGGGAACCTGGCCAAGTTCGATGAGCTTGAATTTGATTGGCGAGGATTTTCGGGGGTTGATGCCTCCGAAAAACCGTTCCACTTTCACGGTGTCTGATGCCGCGACCCGCCCCTCTTCCAGGGAGGAAACCGGTGCGATTTGGATATCCCAGGCTGTCGGCAGATTCAACCCGCGCAAACTTTGCTGAAATTCGGTGAAAGTTTCGGGCGCGTTCTGCCGAAACCAGACGGAACCCGCGGCGCGGTTGCTCCTGGCCCCCAGCCCCCCGAGCATAGCCCAGATTTTCACGGCGCGGTCCACTTCCGCGAAGGTGTCCTCGCGGCAGCGGCAGAACATATCGAAAATTTGCGGGGGAGGTTCTTTTGGCCCGGTTTCAGGTTTTGGCGATGTTCCGGCGCAAAGGTGGCGAGGCGGCGTCCCGGCAGCAGGGCGAACACGAAGGTCGCTCCGGCGGCCACAGCGGGAAAGACATTGGGCTTGGGATCGTTGGTGGTGTGCGGGGTGAGGATGTCCTCTTCCAGCGGGGCGCGGTCCAACGGATGCGCGTCCAGAAAAATCACGCTGCCGGCATGACGGGTTTCCTTGGAATAATCGGGAGCATATTCGATCAGAAACGTATCCAGTTTTTTTTCTCCGGTCGGATAACCAAACACGTCCGCGAGCGCCTTTGCATAGATGATTTTCATAGGTGGGTCGTTTTCTTCCCTCCACGTTTCCCGGGCGGCGTGGCGGGCCACGCCTTTGACGGCGGACCCCGGAATGACAGGATGGCCCGTCAAGGGATGCAGCGAGAGGTTCCCGTTTTCAATCACCCCACCGGCCATATTCACCATCAGCCGGGATTTCAAGGTCATGTAGAGAGTCTTGCCGTCGCCGCGCTCCGCCCACGCCGGATGGATGGGGCCGTCCAGTTCCATCGGCGTGTTCGACGGAGACTGTCGCAACGCGGATGGAACCACCCCGCTGCTTTCACCGCCGAAGAGGATGCTGTGCTGGTTTTTGAAAGCCTCTTCGAGGAAGTCCGGGCCTCCACCCGCCAGGGCGGCGAAGGCGCGGAGTTGAACGCCGGGGCGCGGGCGGAGTTTTTCCGCCTGGTAGAGTCTGCCGCTCTCCGTGGCGCCGGTCAAGTCGTTGATGGCGATGCCCACGTTGCGTTCGACGTCCCAGAGTTCGGAGGAAGACACAAGCTCCACGGGTTTCCCTTCCAAATAGGTCAGCATTTCTGAAAGGGGAATCCAGCCGGGCACCACCGCTTTGGAAGGCTTGCCGGTGCGGGCGACCGGCCATTGGAGTTCTCCAGGCAGGTCACTTTGCCAGCCTTCCGGCAGCTCCACAGGCTTAAAACCGATTTCCGCCTTGTCCGCCTCTTCCGCCATCACCAAATCCTTGGGGGTCGGAACCAGCGTTTCGTTTTCAAGAACAGGAAAAGGCCCAACAGTGCGGAGGTTGCCGAAGCGGAGTTCGGTGTGTTTTTGGCTGATCCGTCCCGTTTTGCGTTGGGGACGGCGCCAGTTTGTTTCGCCGCTTTGCCGTTCGGGAAACGCCCGGTACAGGGCGGTGTGCAGGGCCCCGTGCAGGGTGTGGGGCAAGGGCCATTGGGCACCCTGGCCGATTCCGCCGCCGGACATGGGACGGGCGTCGCGGAAAAACAGGGTGTCGCGCGGTTCAAGGGTGAGTTCGTGCCAGTTCATTCGGCTTCTCCGGTTTGACGGTGCATAAAGCTGGAGGCCAGGAAGAGTTTGATCAGATCGGCGGCTTCGTTTTCAATGGGACGGGAATGCGCGGGCTTCCAGTCCAGGACCTGGTCGAAACGCCTCCGCAATTCGGCGCGTTCCTCCCGGGTGCACCCGGCGGCCTGTCGTTCCAGCACCTGCGCGAATTCAGCCCGGAGCAGGCCGGGCAATTGCGAGCGGAACGTTTCATCCATCGTGAGGCCGCTTCCCCGGAAAAACCCGTAAGGGGTGAAGCGCTGGGCGAAGGCCGTCGGAAACTTCCCGGCGATTTTTTTCTCCTCGCGGGAGAGGTCGCTGAAGCGCTGGTACAACTCAAGGGCTCCGGACTTCCACTTGAAGCCCCAGTGGATTTCCTCCCCGCCGCGTTTGAGCAGCCGCACCTGGCAGGCGGCGCGGCCGTATTCGGTTTTCGCCGCGGTTTCGGCGTTCCGGGCGGCTTGGATGAGGTTTTGTAGAGGTCATCGGGCGTTTCCCCCCGGAAGGCGGCGCGCAGCATGACCGCGCAGGCGAGGGCCTTGTCGGCGGGGAGCATGGCGAGCACATCGTCGCCTCCGGCCAGAATCAACTGCCCGCCGAAATCACGGACAATCGGATCGACAAAGCGGGTGGCGAAAGCGGCCAGGGCTTCGCTGAACTGAAGGTGATATCCGG
>PXDN01000042.1 GCA_003566375.1 Opitutia bacterium | reverse complement strand
GCAATCCCTGCATCTCCGCCTGGCCGGCCAAAACCTGCTGGTGGTGCTGAACAACATTCTGATTGTGGAATCGGATCTTGCCCGGCATTTGGCGGATGGCGCCCATGAAAACTGGCATCCCCTGCTGGAAAGGCGGGAGGGACACATCGGCCTGCAAAACTACGGCCGGCCCATGCGTTTTCGCAACATCATGATTCGCGAACTGAACGTGGATTGACCCTTGGGAATCCGGGGCGGTTAACCTTTCACGGGAATGGCGGGATTCGATTTTTTATACCGGCGATGGCTTTGATCAATTTGTTGGATGTCACCTTGGGCTTCGGCGGGCCGCCTTTGCTCGACCAAGTG
Source organism: Opitutia bacterium (assembly GCA_003566375.1). Lineage (GTDB taxonomy): Bacteria > Verrucomicrobiota > Verrucomicrobiia > Opitutales > T3Sed10-336 > T3Sed10-336. The sequence goes on along the minus strand of PXDN01000042.1, from coordinate 15,982 downwards.
AATTTGCAACTGGACACGGGTGAACGCGTTTGCCTGACCGGTCGCAATGGCGCCGGAAAATCGTCCCTGATGAAATTGATCGCGGGCGAATTGAAACCCGATGCCGGGCAGGTGGTGGTGCGCCCGGGGGAGCGGGTGGCGTGGCTGCGCCAGGAGGTGCCGGAGGGCTTGGATGGTACGGTGCGGGAAATCGTGCGCGGCGGGTCGGGCGACCCCCTCCAGCCGGATTGGGAGCGGGAACGGCGCATCGACCGCTTGATGGAGCAGACCGGGCTCGATCCGGACGAACCGTTTCCACAACTCTCGGCGGGCATGAAACGCCGCGTCATGCTGGCGCGGGGTTTGGCCGACGACCCCGCCCTGCTGTTGCTGGACGAGCCGACCAATCATTTGGACATCGACTCCATTCGCTGGCTGGAGTCGTTTTTGGCCGAGTTCGCCGGCGCCCTGTTGTTCGTGACCCACGACCGCGTGTTTTTGCGCAACTTGGCGACCCGCATCCTCGATCTGGAGCGCGGGCAACTGACCAGTTGGGATTGCGATTACGACACGTTTTTGCGGCGGCGGAATGAATTGCTGGAGGCCGAAGCCAAACAGCAGGCGGTTTTTGATAAAAAACTGGCCGAAGAGGAGGCGTGGTTGCGCCGGGGCATCAAAGCCCGGCGCACCCGCAACGAGGGCCGGGTGCGCGCCTTGAAAGCCTTGCGCGAGGAACGCCGCGCCCGCCGGGACCGGCAGGGCTCTGTCCGGCTTTCCGCGGGCCAAGCCGACCTTTCCGGCGTGAAGGTCATCGAAGCGGACGACGCCACGTTTGCTTATCCCGGCGCGGAGCCCTTGATTCGCGGTTTTTCCACCACCATTGTCCGCGGGGACAGAGTCGGCATTCTCGGTCCAAACGGAGCGGGCAAGAGCACCTTGCTTAATCTGTTGTTGGGCAAATTGAATCCGACGGAGGGAGTGGTGAAATTGGGCACCCGTTTGGAGATCGCTTATTTTGACCAACTGCGCGGTCAACTCGACGGGGAGCGGACGGTGCGTGAAAACCTGGTGGACGAGGGGGACACGGTTCGCGTCAACGGCGTCGATCGCCATGTGATCACTTACCTGCGGGATTTCCTTTTCACGCCCGACCGGGCCAACAGTCCGGTGAAAAGCCTTTCGGGCGGAGAGCGGAACCGGTTGTTGTTGGCGCGTCTTTTCACCCGCCCGTCAAACCTGTTGATGCTGGATGAGCCGACCAACGATTTGGATGCGGAAACCTTGGAACTGCTGGAAGAGTGCCTGCTCGATTACCAGGGGACGTTGCTGCTGGTCAGTCATGACCGGGCTTTTCTGGACAATGTGACCACCTCCCTGCTGGTTCTCGAAGGCGGCGGCCAAGTTGGTGAATACACCGGGGGTTATGAGGACTACGAGCGGGCGCGCATGGCCGCCGTGCGATTGGCGGCCGCGCCGTCCAAGCCGAAAGCCAAGGCCACTGGCGACCGCCCCCGGCGTCCTCCGCGCATGACCAACCGGGAGAAACGGGAGTTGGAGGAGCTGCCCGGGCGTATTGAAAATCTGGAGAGCCGCCAGCAGGAATTGAACGAACGGCTGGCCGCTCCGGATATCTATCAAGACTCCTCCGCGCTGGAGGCGGTCAACGCGGAATTGGCCGAAACGGCGCGCGAGCTGGAATCCGCCATGGTCCGCTGGGAAGAGCTGGAAACGAAAAAAGAAGAACTCGGGGAAGCGTGAGCCCTCGAATCCGCCTCAGCCGACCACCCGCAGGGCGGCCTCAATCGGTTTCAGGAGGAGGTTGGGAAAACAGCCCAGGAAGATGATCGCGCCCGCCGTGGTTGCCAGCATGCATCCCAACAGCGGCGGTGTGCCGGTCGCGTGACCGGTGCTTTCAGCGGGAGGCCGGGCAAAGACCTGTTTTAAAACCCGCAGGTAGTAATAAAGTGACAACACGTTCATGCCGAGGCCGAGCGAAACCAGCCAGACCAAGCCCGACGGATCGCCCGCCGCGGACCCTCCCAAGGCCGAGGTGAAAAGGAAAAACTTCCCGAAAAAACCGGCCAGCGGGGGAATGCCCGCGAGCGAGATGAGAAAGACCAGAAAACAACCCGCCGTGAAAGGCGCCTCTTTGGCCAAGCCGGCGAAATGGGCCACGCTGTCCCCGCCTCGGCGTTGCTCCACCAAGGCCACCACCCCAAACGCGCCGATGGCGGTCATGCCGTAGAGGGTGATGTAAAACAGCACCGCCGCGATGCCAACCGTGCCACCCGAAAGCAATCCCAGAAGAATATAGCCGCCATGGGCGACGGCGGAGTAGGCGAGGAGGCGGCGGACGCTGGTTTGAGCCAGAGCGCTCAGATTGCCGAAGACCATCGACAAGGCGGCGAGGAGAGCCAAAAACGGAACCCAGCCGGTGGCGAATCCTCCCCAGTCGGCGCTCCCGTCCCAGTCCGCGAAGGAGAGCAGGAGAATTTTGGCCAGTATGAAAAAACCGGCCACTTTGGAGCCCGAGGCGATCAGGGCGGCGGAGGGAGCGGGCGCCCCCTGATAGGCGTCCGGCGCCCAGAGGTGGAACGGGACGGCCACGACTTTGAATCCGAGCCCGGCCAGCATCATAACCACCCCGAGGGCAAAGATCGGTTCGGTCGGAAGATCGGCGAGAGCCGCGCCAATTTCAGCCAAGTGGGTGCTGCCGGTGTATCCATATACCAAGCTCATCCCAAAGAGCAGGAAGGCGGCGGATATGCTGCCGAACAGAAAATACTTCATCGCCGCCTCCGCCGAGTAGGAGTCGTCGCAGTTGTATCCGGCGAGGATGTAGAGGCTGAGGCTGGCCAATTCCAAGGCCAGGAAAATCATCAGTAAATCCTCACTGCTGATGACCAGGGAAAGACCGACGGTGGCGAATAAAATCAATCCCAAATACTCCCCCCGGTGCGCCGGGGGCGCCCATCCCGGCACCAGGGCAAGAGTCAGCAGACTCATGGCCAGGATAACCCATTTGAACAACCTGGTCAGCGGATCCAGCACCAGCATGCCGCCCAGGGAGGCTTCGGCCGGCAGCAGGGCCAGGACCAGCCCGGCCGCCACGATCCCGGCCGCGCCGATGGCGGTCAGAAAACCGGAGGAAAACGGATTGGCGCCGCCGCGTCCGCTCTTGGCGCCCAGTCCGATCACGATGAGTGCGGTCATGGTGAGCACCGCCTCGGGAAGAACCAGAATCAGAAATTCCAAATAGTTCACGGCCGCACCTCCCGAATTTGTAGAACCGCCTCAAACAACGGGCCGTCCAAGCCCCGTCCGATTAATTCCAGCAGCGGCTGCGGCTGGATGCCGGCCAGCACCGTGGCGGTGACAAGGATGCCCGCGCCGATCACTTCCGGCCGGGTCAGCGGAGGCAGGGGAGGCCGGTCGGTTTGTTCCTCTTCGGCGAGGAAGGCCCGGTTCAACGCGCGCAGGCTGAACGCGGCTGTCAGCACAATGCCGATCCCGCCCAATAGAACGTAAAACGGAAACGCGCGCCACGCGCCGATCAAAATCGACAATTCGGCCACGAATCCGCTGAAGCCGGGCAAGCCGATGGAGGCCGCCGTCGCTACGATGAAAACACCCGTCGCCGCCGGCAAGGCGTGGCGGAGGCGGAACCCGCCCAACTCGTCCAAATCACGGGTGCGGGTTCGTTCATAGATCATGCGGCCAACCACCGCAAAGAGAAGCCCGGCGATCAGCCCGTGGGAAAACATTTGCATCACTGCTCCGCTCAACCCGATGTGGTTGAGGGTGGCCAGGCCGAGCAACACGAAACCCATGTGGGCGATGCTGGAGTAACCGATGACAAACTTCAGGTCGCGCTGGGCGAAGGCGGCCAGCGCGCCGAAGATGACGCCCGCTCCGGCCAGCACCGCGATCACCCCGCTCCAGGCGGCCAAACCCTCGGGGAAAAGTGGCATGGCCACGCGCAAGGCACCGTAGGAACCGAGTTTCATAACCACGCCGGCCAGCAGCATGGAGGCCGCCGTGGGCGCGGCCACGTGTCCGGTCGGCGCCCAGGTGTGCAGCGGCCAAATCCCGGCCAAAACCGCGAACCCGAGGAACAGGACGGGAAACGCCCAAAGCTGGAAACCGCGCGTGTAGTCGGCCGCCGCCAACTCAAACAAACCGAAGCTGCCCGTTCCGGAGGCGACATGGGCGGCCATCAGGCCAAGGAAAATCAGGGCGCTGGCGGCCACCGAGTAAAGGGTCAGTTTCATCGCCCCGTATTCCCGGTTGGTCGAGCCCCAGAGAAGAATCAGGAAAAACTTCGGCACGATGACCAGTTCGTAGAAGAAAAACAGCAGAAACACGTCCAGGCTGAGAAACACCCCGTGGCAGGCTCCGATGATGGTGAGGAAAAGGGCGAAAAAGAGGCGGGGATTTTTGACCACGTTCCATGAAAACAGAACCCCGGTTACCGCAATGAGCCCGGTCAGCAGGAGCATCACCAGGGATATGCCGTCGGCCCCGATGTGAAAGCGGATGCCCAGGGCGGGAATCCATTCCCAATTGGTGACGGATTGAAACGTGTCCGTATTCTTTGAATACAGTAGGCAATGTTGGATGGCGATCAGGAGCCCGCCGCCGCCCGCCGCGAGGGCGATCCAGCGGGAGGCGGATTCCCGCGCCTTGGGCAAAACCAAAAGCGCCGCCGCGCCCGCGAAAGCCAAAATGAAAGTCCAGGCAATCATGATCCGAAATACCCCGCGAGTTGCACCACCGCCGCGTTAAAGACCGTGAGGACCGGCTGTGGAAAAATTCCGATGAGAACCATGAGAGCGACGGCGGGCAGGACGGTCAGTTTTTCCCCAGCGGTTAAATCGGGAAACGGCTTTGATTCCGGCGGGAGGGGACCGTGGAATACCCGCAGCATCACCTTCATGGCCAGCAGCGCGGCCCCCAGCAGGCCGAGCACCGCAACCGAGGCGGCGGCGGGAGCCAGCGAAAAGACCCCTTTGAAAATGAGGAATTCGCCGACGAACCCGTTGAGGCCGGGCAGGCCGAGCGAGGCGAACAGGGCCACGCCCATCAAACCGCAAAAAACCGGCGCGGCTGACCGCAGGCCGCCAAACGCGTCGATGGTGCGAACGCCGCCGGAACGGTTTTCCAGGAAGCCGACAAAGCAAAAGAGGGCGGCTGCGGTGATACCGTGGTTAAAGGTTTGCAGCAGTACCCCGCTCAAAGCGGCGGAGTGGCCGGAGGCGGCGGTGACGGTTCCCGCCGCCGCAAAAAGGCCGAGCAGGCAATAGCCGAGGTGGCTGATGGAGGAGTAGGCGACCATGCGCTTCAAATCGCGTTGGGCCAGCGCGGCCAGCGCGGCCAGCACGATGGTGGCGACCGCCAGCCACAGCAGCGGCGTGAGGAAGCGTTCCAATTGATCCGGAAAAACCGGGACCAAAATGCGCAGGAATCCGTAAATTCCCATTTTGGAAAGGATGCCGGTCAGCAGCATGGAGACCGCCGTGGGCGCTTTTTCGTAGGCGTCTGGCAGCCAAATGTGCAGGGGCCACATCGGCACTTTCACCGCCAGTCCCAGGAGGACACCGCCGAAGACCAGGGCCGCCGCTGTTTCCGGCGACAGCCAATTCGTCGAGAGGGTTGCCCCCACGGCCGCAGTGAGTTCGCCGGAACGGCCCAGCTCGGCCAGCCGGAGAAAATCGAAGGTTCCCGCCGCCGCGTAGAGACCGAGAAAAGCCGCCAGCATGGCAACGCCGCCGACCAGCGTCATGACCATGAACCGCATCGCGGCGGTGGTTTCCTCCGGGCCGCCCCGCAGTTTGATCAACAGGTAGGCGGGAATCAGGGTCAGTTCCCAGAAGAGAAACCAGAGCAGGAAATTGCCCGCCGTGAAACAACCATAGAGCAAACTTTGCAGGACCAGAATCATGGCCAGGCTGATCCGGTCTTGCCAACCGGAGCGAAGGGCGGCGGCAAGGGAGAAGGGGACCACCAAACCGGTCAGGAGAACCAGCAGCAAGCTGATGCCGTCCATTTGCAAGATGTATTCTCCGCCGACGGCCGGTATCCAGGAACGGGCTTCAACAAACTGCGGAGCGGCGGAAGCGGCGTCGAATCCGATCCACAGAATCCCGCTCCAAGCCAGGGCCGCCAGACTTCCGGCCAGCGCCAGACCCCCGAGCCGTTTTTCCCAACCGGACGGAGCGAGGGCGACGCAGAGCGCCGCCGCCAGGGGAATGAGTATGAGTGCCGTGATCATGATTGCAGCCAGGCGTAGAAGAGCAAAAGGACGACCATGCCGATGCCGACAAAGCGCAGATAATTTTGGGCGCGGCCTTGGTGCAGGCTGGAGAGCCACGCGGTGCCGGCGCGCAGGAATTGGCAAACCGTGTCAAACCCGCTGTTCAAAACCGAACGGTCGAGCAAACCCGCGAGGCCCCCCAATCCGCGGGAAAGCACCGCGCCGGCCCCGTCGGTGACCCGACGCAAAACGCCGTCCAAGCGGGCGCATCCGTTTTCTCCGGCGCTTTGCAGGCGCAGCACGGTCCGCTCGTAAAATTCGTCCACCAGCAGGCGCCGGCTGACCGCCCGGTGGGCGGCGGGAAAGCGGGTTTGCAAGGGATCCTCCGCCGTGGAAGCGGGGGAGCGGGCGTAAACCAACCAGCCCGCGGCCACCCCGGTGGCGGCCACCAGAATGGAGAGCGCCATGAAGGCGAGAGATTTGCCGGTAAAGAGGGCGCCGGGTGAAAAAGCGACCGCCTCACCCGCGAGAAAACCCGCGAACCATGGCCAGGCCGGAGTGGCGAGAAACCCGAGCAACACCGCGCCGGCGGCGAGCGGGACCAGGGGCAGGGTCATGACGCGGGGACTTTCATGCGGCCGGTCTTTTCCGCGCCAGGTTCCCAAGAAGACGTAAATCATCTGCCGGGTCATGTAAAAGGCGGTCAGCACGGCGGCCGCCAGCGCCAGCAAAAATGGAATTCTGGATACCGGCCAGGCGAAGGCTTCCACCAGAATCGCCTCCTTGCTCCAGAAACCGGAAAACAGGAAAGGGAATCCGGCCAGAGCCATCATGCCGATCCCATACAGAATAAACGTTACCGGCATGGTTTTGCGGAGGCCGCCCATTTTGCGGATGTCCTGTTCATGGCCGCAGCCGTGAATGACCGAACCGGCTCCGAGAAAAAGAAGCGCTTTGAAAAAAGCGTGGGCCAGCAAGTGGAAAATCCCGGCGGCCACGCCCCCGGCGCCGAGCGCCAGCATCATGAAACCAAGCTGGGAGACCGTGGAATAGGCCAAAATGCGTTTGATGTCGTTTTGCGCGACCGCCACCACCGCTCCGAACAAGGCGGTAACCGCTCCGGTCCAGGCCACCACCGTGAGGGCGGTGGTGACTCCGTCTCCGCCCGCCCCGGCGGCAAAGAGCGGAAACACCCGCGCCACCAGGTAAACCCCGGCCGCCACCATGGTGGCGGCGTGGATCAAAGCGCTGACCGGAGTCGGTCCCTCCATGGCGTCCGGCAACCAAATGTGGAGCGGGAATTGTCCGGATTTGCCCACCGCGCCGCAAAACAGCAGGAGGGAAACGGCGGTGGAAAGGGCCATGCCGCCGGCCACCGTTTGTCCGGCCAGGGAGGTGAGGGCGGACTGTTCGAGCAGGCCGTGGCCACCGTCGTAAAACAGGAGGGTTCCGGTTTCCTTGTAAATCCACAATAACCCGAGAAACAAACCGAGATCGCCGACCCGGGTGGTCAGAAACGCCTTGCGGGCGGCCGCGGCGGCGGAGGGTTTCTGAAACCAGAATCCAATCAACAAATACGAAGCGAGCCCCACCAGTTCCCAACAAATGAAGAGAAGAAGCAGGCTGTTGGCCGCCACCACGCCCAGCATGGCTCCGGAGAAGAGGCTGAGGAAACAGAAAAACCGGGCGAAACGGGGATCCTCCCGCATGTAGCCGATGCTGTGGATGAAAATCAGCAAACCGACAAAGGTGATCATCAGCAGCATGGACGCCCCCAGGGGGTCGGCGGCCACGCCGAGGGGGAGGGCGGTGTCTCCGTGGGTAAACCAGGTGAAGGTCAGCAGCCCGCGGACCGGTCCTCCCTCAGTGCCTCCCGCAGCGAGGGCACCGCCGAACACCGCCAGCGCGCCCAGCAGGGAAAGCGCCTGCCCGGCCAGCGCGAGGGCGGCGGCGGGGCGGCGGCAAGGGTGCAAAAACAGGATGGCGGCGGCCGCCGCCAGGGGAGGCAGCGGAATCAGCGCGGTCAGCCATGGTATCCAGGTTTCCATGATCCGGTCAGCCCCGCAGGCGGTTGGCCGCGTCGAGTTCGGGGGTTTGGTGGTGCCTGTAGATGAGGATGACCAAGGCCAGCCCCACGGAGATTTCCGCCGCCGCGATGGCGATGGTGAACATGGCGAAAAGGATGCCGGTGAGCGCTTCGGGATCGGGACTGAACCGCCAAAACGCCACGAAATTCAGAACCCCCGCCCCAAACATCAGCTCAATGCCGATGAAAATCAGAATCGCGTTTCGTCGAATCAGGGCGATGCCGAGACCGGTGGCGAACAAGGCGGCGCTGAGCGCGAGGATGGCGGGCAACGTGATCATGAGTGGTTGGTGGAGGCGAAGAGAACCGCGCCGATTAGGGCGGCGGTCAGCAACACCCCGATGGTCTGCAACGGCAGCAGGTGGGTGGTCATGAGCAGTTCCCCGATTTCCGCCACCGGAGCTTCGGCGACCGGGCCGGGTTCTCGGTTGAGGGACGGGCTGCGGAAAATGGCGATCAACAGGGCGGCCAACACCAGCCCCGCCGTGACCGCGCCGGCGACCGCCCGCCGCAATGGCCGCAGGCAGGGCAAATGGGATGCTTCCGGCCGGGTCAGCAGGATGGCGAACACCGCCAGGATAGCGACCGCGCCGATGTAAACCAGCAGTTGCACGAAGCCGATGAACTGCGCGCCAAGCGCCATGTGGAGCATGCCGAGCGTCACGAAAGCGACCACCGCGCTCAACCCGGAATGGACCGGATTGCGCAGCACCGCCGCGCCGGTGCCGGAGGCGATCAGGAGAATCCCGAGCAGGATGTAGGCGGTCGCGTTCATTCGGCAAATCGGTAAACACGCCCTCCCGCGTCATAATTGCGCCCGTAGGCGCGCGCCATCAACCAATAGGGAATCAGGAGCGGCGGCAGGGACAATATCCAACCGAGCGGCCCCCGACCGGCAAGGTGCCAGACGGCGGCGGAAACCAGCACCATGACCCCGAGGGGAATCACAAACTTCCAGGCGAAGTTCATCAAATGATCAACCCGCACCCGCGGGAACGTGCCGCGAATCCACATGGCGACAAACACCAGGCAGAGGATTTTGGCGAAAAACCATATCCACGACGGGATGAAGGTGAGGAACGGCAACGGGGCCTGCCAGCCCCCGAGAAAAAGGGCGACCGCGAATCCGCACACCACGTAAAGCCCGAGGTATTCGGAGATGAAAAAGAGCGCGTATTTGAAACCGGAATACTCGGTCATGTGCCCGGCCACCAGCTCGGATTCCCCCTCGGGCAAGTCGAAGGGAGTGCGGTTTGATTCGGCGAGGGCGGAAATGAAAAACATGGCGAAGGCGGCAAACCCCCACGGGGTAAAAACGTGCCAGTTGGGCAGAATGCCGAGGAGATACCCTCCCTGGGCCTCCACCATGGCGGTCAGGGATAGCGAACCGGTGATCATGACCACGGAGGTGGCGGCCAGGATGAGCGGGAGTTCGTAACTGAGAATTTGGGCCACCGCGCGCATCGCTCCCAGCATGGAAAACTTGTTGAGGCTCGCCCAGCCGGCCATGAACACCGCCAGTTCCGTCGCCGTGCTCACGGCGAAGAAAAGCAGGATGCCGACCTCCAGCTCAACCGGAGTCATGTTTTTCCCGTAGGGAAGAATGGCCATGGCCAGGAAGGCCGGCAGGATAATCAGAACCGGAGCGCAGGCGTGCAGCACCTTGTCGGCTGCGACGGGCACGATGTCTTCCTTGGTCAGCATTTTGATGCCGTCGGCGATCGGTTGCAGCAAACCGGCCGGCCCGACGCGGTTGGGACCGCGGCGGTTTTGGATGCGGGCGAGGATTTTGCGCTCAAACCACGAGGCGAGGACAAAAAGGAGGAGAAAGACGCTGAAAAATCCGAGGATCGACAACTGGATCGAGACCAGCATCAGAAACGGTTCCGGCATGCCCATGTTTTCCAGCATGCCCAGTATCCACGCTTTCAGTGCGATGGGCGCGCCTTCGAGGGAAGCGAACACGGGGATAGTGCCGGAAAGCGCCGTCATGATTCGTTGTCCGCCGCTTTCTTGTTACCCGCTTTCCTGGCCGCTTTTTCGGCCAGGACCGCGTCCACCGCCGCCGCTTCGGCGGGGTGAATGGAATGATAGTATTCATTGGATTTGGACAACCGCTGGCGGTCGTGAATCAACGGATCGAACCGGTCCAGGCTGCTCAATTCGTACTCCTGATCCATTTTGATGGCGTCGAACGGGCAGACTTCGACACAGATTTGGCAGCTCATGCAAACGGATATGTCGATGTCGAACACCTTCGGCTGTTTGACCGGCCTGCCGTTCTCGTCCCGTTCCTGCACGATGTAAATGCACTGGGGCGGGCATTCGCGCTCGCAGATTTTGCAGGAGACGCAACGCAGGCCCGCATCCGGGTCGTCGTCAAAAACCAGAAATGGAAAGTTGCGGTTGTTTTCGGGCAGCTTGGGTTTTTCCTCGGGGTATTCCTCCGTGATCAGGCTTTCCGGTTTGGTGTAGCTCGCGATGAAATTTTTCGCCGTGATTCCCATCCCCTTGAGGAGACCCAGTCCCGGCAGCGGTGTTTTGCGGGAGTTCTTCACCGGTCCACCTCCCCCAGCACGATGTCGATGGTGCCGAGAATGACCATGACATCGGCGATTTTTTCCCCCAGGCAGAGATCTTCCAGCAAAGTCAGGTTGATCAGGCTGGGGGGGCGAACCCGGTAGCGGTAAGGTTTGTCGGAGGCGTCGCTGATCAGGTAAAAACCGAGTTCCCCCTTGGGCGCTTCGACGCGGGCGTAGGCTTCTCCCTCGGGCGGGCGCAGGTTGCGCTGGCGGGCTTTCGGGTCCATGACCGGCCCTTCCGGGATGTCCCGCAGGGCGGGGCGCAGGATTTTGAGGGTCTCCCGCATTTCGAGAAACCGAATCATCAACCGGTCGTAACAATCGCCGTGATCGCCCAGCGGCACGCGGAATTCAAAACGGTCGTAAATGCCGTAGCGGTCCACTTTGCGGATGTCGTAGTTCACGCCACTGGCCCGCAGGCAGGGGCCGGTCATGCTGCCGTTGACCGCTTTGTCCGCGGGAAGCCGCCCGATGCGCTGGGTGCGGGAGATGACAATCTCGTTGGTGGCGATCAGGGATTCCATCTCATCGAGAAAGGCCGGGTAACCGTCCACGACCTTGCGGGCCTGTTCCAGCCAGCCGGGCGGCAGGTCGCAGCGGCAGCCGCCGAACCGCATGTAATTTCCCATCATGCGCGATCCGGTGAGCGATTCGAACAAATCGAGGATTTTTTCCCGCTCGCGGAACGCGTACATCAACACCGTGCCCCAGGCGCCCATGTCGGACAGCATGAAACCGAGAAACGAGGTGTGGTTTACCAGCCGGGTTAATTCCGACGTGATGACGCGGATGTATTCGGCCCGCTCGGGAACGTCGATGCCGGCCAGTTTCTCCACCGCCGCCGCGTAGGCCCAGTTGTTGCTCAGGGAGCAAAAGTAGTCGAGACGGTCGGTGTAGGGCATCGAGCCAAGGTAGGACACCTGTTCGGCGATCTGTTCGTGGTTTCGGTGCAGGTAGCCGAAAACCGGTTTGAGTTTGACCACATCCTCCCCGTCCAGCGCGACGTTCATGCGGAAAACGCCATGGGTGGACGGATGCTGGGGGCCGAGGGAGACCTCCAGCAATTGAGCATCGGAATCGTACCCGGCGGTCCGATACCGTGGGCTCTCCGCCGGATTGGGGGAGGGGCTGCCGGTTTCGGAGGGCGGATTCATGCCGGGTCTCCTTTCCCGCAACCGTCGTCGGCCTGGTGGCGTTTCGCTTTTTCGAGGACGGCGTCGTGGGGCGTCGGTTCGTATTCGTAATCATCCGGGGGCGTGTAATCCTTGCGCATCGGATAATCGGCGAAGTTTTCCCACATGAGCAGGCGGCGCAAATCCGGATGGCCGTCGAAGCGGATGCCGTAAAGATCATAGACCTCCCGTTCCTGGAATTCGGCCCCCCGGTACACGGGGGTCAGGGACGGCAGGGTGACGTTGTTTTCCCGGTCGCCGGTGCGCAGGCGCACGACCAGCGGCCCGTGTTTGCGCTCCATGGAGTAGAGGTGGTAAACGGCTTCCAGAAAGCCGGGAATTTTGGTTTCGACCACCTTTTTCCCCTCCTTGGTTTCGCCATCGACCTCTTCGGTGGCGGTGACCCGCTCTTTAACCACCCGCTCGGGCCAATCGACCCCGGTGACGTTGGAGGCGTAATCGAATCGCAACTCCGGATCATCCCGCAAAAAGGCGGCGATCTCAACCGCTTTCGCCGCCCCGATCAGCAGGGAGTCCTGCCCCGACGGCCCTTTGTTGGGGATCAACTCGACCTCGGCTTCCGGGACGGCTTCCCGGACGCGGGCGGCGATGGACTCGGTGGAAAGGGCGTTCATTCCCCGCGGCGAATTTGGGGCGGATGCCACACCCCCGGGTTTTTTGAAGGTTCCAGATCGTGTTCGCCGAATTCCGGCACCGGGCACTCGGCGGTTTCGGCTTGGTCTTCGGGGCCGAGTTGGTCGGCTTGGATTTTTTCCTGCAAGTTCATCAAAGCGTGCAACAGGGCCTCGGGCCGGGGAGGGCAACCGGGTATGGAAACATCCACCGGAATGTAGCGGTCGATTCCCTTAAGCACGTTGTAGCCCTCTTTGAACGGCCCCCCGGAGATGGCGCACGCGCCCATGGAGATCACGTATTTCGGATCCGCCATCTGGTTGTAGAGGCGCACCACTTGTGGGGCCATTTTCTTGGTCACCGTCCCGGCCACGATCAGGAGGTCGGCCTGCCGGGGAGAGGGTCGGAAGATCTCAGCGCCGAACCGCGCGAGATCGTAGCGGGCCATGGTGGCGGAGATCATTTCAATCGCGCAGCAGGCGAGGCCGAATTGCAGGGGCCAGAGGGAGTTCTTGTGCCCCCAGTTGTGCAGCTCCCGCAGGTTGGTCACAAAAACCCCCTGTTTGCTCAGCTCGCTTTTCAATCCTTCGTCAACCGCCATGGCGCTCCTTTCATTTCCATACTAAAATTCCTTTCATCCACGCCCACAGCAGCCCCTCCAGCAGAAGGAGGACAAAGATCAGCATGGCCACGACCGCTCCGACGGGCAGGTCCAAAAAGACCACCGCGAACGGAAGTAGAAAAACCGCTTCCACATCGAAAATCAGAAACAGAATGCCGTAATGGTAATATTGGGAATTAAATTGAATCCTGGCCGCTCCCGTGGCCTCGATGCCGCATTCGTAGGTATTTGTTTTTTCCAAGCCCTGCCGGCGGCGCAGGAAGGCCAGCGCCCAGAAGCGGGCGATAACCAGGGGAACCACCGCAAACAGCAGCGCCATCGCCAGGAGAATCGTCAAAAACAAGTATGGGGGGATCTCCATGGCGCGCCCCTCAGGTTGGGAGGGTTAAGGCGGCCGGGAGGTTGGCGGCGCGGATGGAGGGGAAAGTAGGAAAAACCGTAGGGATCACGCGGAAACCTCCGGTTGGCCGGCGGACCGGCTTTTTCGCCGCCGGCGTCCCCGTTCGAATTTAACAACGTCTTTTAAGGTCAGGCGGGCCAGCTCTTCCTGGATTTTGATCCGCTCTTGCACCCAAAAGGCGTGGGCGGGACAGGCTTCTTTATCGGTGCAAGCGGTGTAGCCGAGGAGGCACTGGGTCGGCCATTCATTGCCATCCACCGCCTCGGTGATGGCGAGGAGGGGGATGGACGCACTCGATTGGGAGAGGGTGTATCCGCCGCGGTAACCGCGTTTGGTCCGGATCAACCCGCTTTTGGCCAGGCGGTGCAACAATTTAACCAAATAGGCCCGGGGCGCCCCGGTGCTGGCCGCCAATTCGGCAACCCGAACCCATTTCCCGCCCGCTTCCTCAAGGCAGCCGAGGGCGAGAATCGCGTATCCGGTGGTCTGAGACAAATGCATCATGGACGGAATTTCCCCGTGGTGACGGAAATGATTCAGCCTTTTGTTTACCGCCGGGTCAAGAAAGATTCGGAAAATTCCCCCCGCACCGGCAGCCGCTCCGTTTCAAATCTCCAGTCCGGATTTGCCGGGGTTCTTCCACCTGTCGTAGTCGAGCTGCTTTTCGCTTTTGGAGATGAGCAGGGCGGCGCAGATGTTGCCGGAGACGTTGACCCCCGTGCGGCCCATGTCGAGGACCGCGTCAATGCCGAGAATCATCGCGTAGGCGGCGGCCACCGCCGACCCGGTTTCCACCGTGAGGCCGACCGAGTTCAGCACCATCAGCAGCATGATCGCTCCGGCGGCCGGCACCCCGGCGGTGCCGATGGAGGCCAGCACGGCGGTGATGACGATGGTCACCTGCTGGCCGAAATCCAACGGCAGACCGATGGCGAAGCCGATGAAGAGCGCGCAAATTCCTTGGTAGATGGCGGTGCCGTCCATGTTGATGGTGGTCCCCAGCGGCAGGGTAAAGGAGTAGATGCTTTTGTTGACCCCCATGTCTGCGCAGCAACGCATGGTCACCGGCAGGGCGGCGGAGGAACTGCGGGTGACGAAGGCGGTGATGATCGCCTCCTTTCCGCCGGTCAGGTAGCGGATCACCCCGAGTTTGTTCAGCATCAGGAGCCCGCCGTAGATGCCGACCACCTGGACCACGAAGCCGAGGTAGGCCGCGCCGGTGACGACCCCGAGCGGTCCCAGCGCCTCGGCGCCCTGCTCGGCGAAAACCACCGCGATGAGGGCGAAGACTCCGATGGGGGCGTATTGGAGCACCCAGCGAACGATGATGTACATCACCTCGGCGGCGCCGTCGAAAAGCAGAAACAAGGTTTCGCCCGCGTTTTTCAAGCGGTCTTCCCCGTGGTCGCGCAGGAAACAGATGCCGAGACCGAAGACGATGGCGAAGAAAATGGAGGGCAGCACCTGCCCTTCGGAGATGGCGTTGAACGGATTGCGGGGGATCACGCCCATCAGGGTTTCGCTCAGGGCCGGGGTGACCACCTCGCGTCCGGCCACGCCGGCGGCGTCGATCAATTCAAGCCCGTCCCCGGGACGGATGATGTTGGCCACGATCAGACCGAGGCAAACCGCCAGCACCGAAGTGACCATGTAAAAGCCGAGCGCCTTCAGCCCGACCCGTCCCAGCGAGCGTGGGCTGATGCTGGCCGCGCCGACTACCAAGGGGGCGAAAATGATCGGCATGACGATCATGGACAGCAGCCGCAGCAGAATATCGCCCAACGGGCGCACCCAGAGGATGGATTCCCCCGCGAACCAGCCAACGATAACCCCGAGGACGAGGCCGATGAAGATGCGCAGGAGCAAATTGGATTTAAAATACCAGTCGAAGAGACCTTTTCTGGGTGTGGAATCACTCATGGTGGAATGCAATCAGCGGAAAAAGGGATCGTCCTTGACGGGTGGCAAACCAGCGCATGCATGGCAATCTCAAAGACGCCGGAGCGGAAAAAAAACGATTCGGAGCTTGGTCCGGAAGTGCCGCCATGGCCAACAAACCGCGGGCTTGACGCGGCCCGCGGTTTGTCTTTTTATTATCAAAGTATTGGTCTGCGGAGCGCGCGGACATTTACGGGAGATTCACCAGAGGACCAGGCTCGCTTTCCAACCCTCGGCAATCTTAGAGGTTGGTGACGATTTCCAGTAAACCACCCGCTGCTCCGTCCGGCGCTTCCGCAGGCCAATAAATTTGTTTT
>PXDN01000307.1 GCA_003566375.1 Opitutia bacterium | reverse complement strand
CGGCCAGTTGCCCGACAAGGAGGGGCAGATGTATGAGACCGCCGATCCGCTTTACGCCATCCCGACCTCCGAGGTGCCGGTGACGAATTTCTTCCGGGATGAAATTCTACCCGAGGCCGACCTTCCGGTGAAATTGTGCGCGTATTCACCCTGTTTCCGCCGCGAGGCGGGAAGCCATGGCAAGGACGTGCGCGGCCTCAACCGCATGCACCAGTTCGACAAGGTTGAGCTGGTGAAGTGGGTGCATCCGGACCGCAGCTATGAGGAGTTGGAGGAACTGCGCGAAGAGGCGGAGCGGATTTTGCGCAAACTCGACCTTCCCTACCGCGTTTTGCTGATGTGCACCGGTGATCTCGGTTTTACCCAAAGCAAAAAATACGATTTGGAGGTCTGGGCGGGTGGCCAGAAACGCTGGCTGGAGGTCTCCAGTTGCAGCAATTTCGAGGCTTTCCAAGCCCGGCGCGCCTCGATTCGTTTCCGCGACAAAGCCGGCAAAGTCGAACCGGTTCACACCTTGAACGGATCCGCCCTCGCAGTGCCCCGCGTGCTGGCGGCGATTTTGGAGAACAATCTGCAACCCGACGGCCGGGTCCGCATTCCGGAGGCGCTCCACCGTTGGTTTGGCAAGGAGTGGCTGGAGTGGCCAACCGCCTGAACGAGGTCAGGTTATGAACGGAATCCGGTTGGCCATGCTTCTCGCCCTTCTGCCGCCGGCCGCGGGTCAGGCCGCGGACGCCGGCCACCGGGTGGTGCCGGATCCGGAAACGCGGCTGACGGTGCCCCCGCTGCGGGAGGACCGGCCCCGGCTGATGTTCACGCCCGATTCGTTGCGGGAATGGCGCAACCGTGTGAAATCCGGAGAGGAGCCGTCAGCATCCGCGGCCGCTCTCCTGGTGGCCGAAGCGGAGGAGGCTCTCCCGAAGCTGCGGGCTTCCCCCGAAACCGGCCGCAATTCCAACGCGTTCTACCATGCCGCGATTTGGGACGGGGAGGCCGCGCGCCTGCAAACGCATGCCTGGTTGTTGACCGGAAACGAGCGCCACGGGCGGGCCGCGTTGGATATGATTCTGGCTTGGGCGGAAGCCGAGCCGCGGCCTGCCTCCAACTTTGATCCCGCCATCCGCTTTCCCAGCACCGGCATGGAAGTGGCTCGGGCGGCCATTCCGTTTCTGGAAAGTTACGATTTGCTGGCATCCGGATTTCCGATACAAGCCCGCGAGGCGTTGGCGGCGGAGGCGTGGTTCCGGTCGCTGGTGGAGCCGATTCAGGAAGGCCGGCGGCGATGGAAGGAAAACGACCACTTCAACCGGCAGGAATTTCAGAACCACCACACCGCGCACACCATGGGTTTGGCCGCCATCGGGTATGTCCTCGGGGACCGCGGCCTGGTGCAATTCGCGCTTGATCATCCCGACAACGAACGGGATTTCAAAACCTTGATCGCGGGCATGATATTCATGCCGGGGCAGGCGCCCCACCACCGGGAACCGGACTTTGCCCCGGCTCCCAAACGCGGGGAGATTCACGACCGCTACCGCCATTTCACCGCTCCCCGCCGCGGCCTCCAGTATGCCCACCTTTCCTTTTCGCAACTGGTTTACACCGCCGAGATGGCATGGAACAACGGGTTTGATTTTTATCAATACCGGGGACCCGGAGGGGAGAAGCTCTTGTATCCATTTCAATTTTACGCTGATTTTTTCCGCTTGCGCGACGCTTCCCTGCGGGGCGGATTTTACGTGATGGACCGGCGCGGTCTGTTGCCGGGGGAAAAGGGGTATGATGAAAGCATGGATGAAAGTCCCCGCTTCAATGAGTGGGAGACGGCGGTGTTTGAGGTCGGCAACCTCCGTTATCCCGGCACGCCGGAAATCACCGCACTTTTGCGCTCAAAGGACCGGGCCGCCGTGCCGCGGCACCCGCACAACTATTTTTTTCATCCCGCCCTGACCCACGGCGCGCCAGCCGGCCCGCCGTAAGTCGGTCTCAATCCCAACCCCTGGGGCTTTCCCGTGGCATCGAGCCTTGCTCGATGACCCCACCCCAAAATGGTTTTTCGCGGAGTTCCGGTGATTGAAATGCAGGCCCCGTCTGCGTCGGTATTCGGCTGTTTCATGGAGTTCCAACCTTATGTTAGATAGACATTCGGTTTAGTCCGGCAAGTCCGCGAGGTGGCGGGCGGCCCGTTCCGCATGGGTTTGGCCCGCTGCCGCGCAGTTGGGCAGGGAAACGCCGTCGCGGCACTGGCTGGCGATAAAGATGCCGGGATGCTTTTTCTCGAAAATCCCGAACAGCTCCAGAAATTCACCGTGTTTGGTTCCGTATTGCGGGATCGCCTTGGGCCAAAAGACGCTTTGCCGGAAAACCGGTTCCCCCGCCACCAGCCCGAGCGCTTCCAGTTCGCGGGCGGCTTGGGTGATGACTTCCGCCTCTTCCCGGTCGGCGACGTCCCGGTGGCGGACTCCGCCCGTGAAAACCGTCAGCAACGCGTGATCCGCCGGCGCCCGTCCGGGAAAGAGGGAGGAACTGAAAAGAGCCCCGAGTATGGAACGCTCCTCAAGGGATGGAATCAACACCCCGAAGCCGTCGAGCGGATGGCGAAGCGCGTTCCGGGCATAACCGAGATGGGTGATCCGCAATGGCGGGTGATCCACCGCCGTGAGCGCGTTGAGGGCGTCGTCGGCCCCGGTTTGAACCGCAAGCGAGGCGAGGGCGGGCGCGGGGAGGGCGAGAATCACCGCGTCATACCGATCCCGCAGCTCGTGCCCGTACCGTTCGGCCAGCACCTGCCACTTGCCGTTGACTCCGGTGATGGCCTTGACCTTGGTTTCGAGGTAGGTCTGTTTTTCCAAGGATTTGGCCAGGGCGTCGGTCAAGGTTTGCAGGCCGTCGCGAAAGGAGAGCAACCGCGGTTTGGGTCGCCCTTCGGCTTTGCGCTGCCGCAGGGAGCGGATCATCCCCTTGAAGAGAGACCCGTGCGTTTGTTCCCATTCATGAATTTTCGGAAAGGCGTGGCGGGCGGAAAGCTTGGCGGGATCGCCCGCGTAAATTCCGGAAACCAGCGGATCGAGCAGGTAATGCAAGGCCTCCGCCCCCAAGCGGCGTTTGGCGAACGAGGCGAGGGATTCCGTGGAGTCGGGATCGCCCGGTCGGATGAACGGTTCGGCCAGCAGCCGCAGCTTACCCCGCGTGGTGAGCGCGGGTGAGCGAAGCAGCGCCGGCGGCGAGGCGGGCAGGGCCACCACCGCGCCATTGCGAACGATAAATCGCTTGCTTGCGCCCGCATCGGTTTCGACCAACTGGTCCATCAATCCGAGAGACTGAATCAGTTCCATGATTTCCGGCTGCTCTTGGAACGAATTGGGGCCGTGTTCGACCAAATAGCCGTCAGCCCGGCGCGAACGCACCACGCCTCCGCAGCAGTCCGACGCCTCGAAAAGCAGGGTGTGGTACCCGGATTGAGTCAAGTGGCGCGCGGCGGCTAATCCGGTGATGCCGGCGCCGATAACAGCCGCTTTTTTCATGAGAATTGATGAACGGTTTCCACCAGCGCTTCCACGTTTTCCACTTTGGCCACCGGCAGGATGCCGTGCCCGAGATTGAAGATGTGGCCGTTTTGTCCGCGCATGCTTTCCAGCAAACGGTGAACTTCGCCGCGGACGATCTCCGGAGTCAGGTTCAACAAGACCGGGTCGAGGTTTCCCTGCACGGCCACGGGACGGGGAAGCCCGTCGCGCAGAGTGTGGAGTTCGGCGGTCCAGTCCACGCTGATCACGTCGATGCCGGTGGCGGCCAAATCAACCGCTCGGTGGTGCAGGGCTTTGGCGTAAAGAATCACCGGCACCCGGCGGTTGACCCGTTCGACCAAGCGGCGGATCCACTTCAACGAAGCCGCCTCGTAATGTCCGCCGGAGCAGATGCCCCCCCAGGAATCGAAGATTTGCACCGCTTCCGCTCCGGCCTCGATTTGCAGGTCCAGGTAGTCACCCACGGCGGTGGTGATTTTTTCCATCAGGCGGGTGAAAAGTTCCGGTTCGGTGAAAAAGAGATTCTTCACTTTTTGAAAATTCGCCGAACTGCCGCCTTCGACCATGTAGGTGGCCAGCGTCCAGGGAGACCCCGCGAAACCGATGAGTGCGGTTTTTCCGGCCAGTTCGGTTTTGAGCAACCGGAGGGCGTCGGCCACGTAGCCGAGTTTTTCCCGCACGCCGGATGGGTTGAGGGCGTCCACCCGTTCCGCCGATTGACAGGCGTGGGCCATGGCAATGCCGCCTCCCTCGCGGAAGTCATACGGTTGGCCCATGGCCTCGGGGATGACGAGAATATCCGAAAACAGAATTGCCGCGTCGAAGCCGAACCGGCGAATTGGCTGAAGGGTGACTTCCGTGGCCAGGTCGGGAGTTTTGACCATTTTCAAAAACCCATGACGCTCCTTCAAAGCGCGGTATTCGGGCAGGTAGCGGCCGGCCTGGCGCATCAGCCAAACGGGAGGGCGGTCCACCGGCTGTTGGCGGCAGGCGGCGTGAAAGCGTTCGCGGCAGGTCATGGCGGCGGTCGCCGCGGCGGGTTTGGTGTCGGATGGTTTCATGATTCGGTGTTGCGGGCGGCGTTCGCGGGTTGGGCATCGGCCCAGTTGGCCGGTTTCAGGAACACGTCGTAGAGCCGCGCCTCCTCGCTGCCCGGCTCCGGTTGCCAGTCGTATTCCCAGCGGACCAGCGGCGGCAGGGAGACCAGGATCGATTCGGCCCGCCCGCCGCTTTGCAGGCCGAACAAGGTGCCCCGGTCCTGCACCAGATTGAACTCGACGTAGCGACCCCGGCGATACAGTTGGAAATTTCGTTCGCGCTCTCCGTGGGGGAGGGGAATACGGCGGCGCAGGATCGGCAGGATGGCGTCAAGGTAGCCGTCGCCCACCGCCCGTGTGAAGGCGAAGCAGCGCTCGAACCCCCACGCGTTCAAATCATCGAAAAAAAGGCCGCCGATGCCCCGGGGTTCCCCCCGGTGCTTGAGGAAAAAATAGCGGTCGCATTCCTCCTTGAAAGCCGGATACACCTCTTCGCCATAGGGCTCGCAAATCTCCCGCGCGGTGCGGTGCCAGTGAATGGCGTCCTCCTCGTATCCATAATAGGGAGTCAGATCAAACCCGCCGCCAAACCACCAAACGGGTGGCCCGTTGTCGGTCGGGGCGATGAAAAACCGCACGTTCATGTGAGAGGTGGGTGCCCGCGGATTGCGGGGATGGACGATCAGGGAAACCCCGAGCGCTTCGAAACGGCGGCCGGCCAGTTCCGGGCGCCGCGCGGTGGCGGCGGGTGGAAGCCGGTCGCCGTGGACATGGGAAAAATTAACCCCCGCCTTTTCAATGGCCCCGTTGCCGGCCAGCACCCGCGTGATCCCGTCCCCCCCGCCGGGCCGGTCCCACTTGTCGGTCTGGAAACGACCGGTGCCGTCCACCCGTTCCAGCTCGCCGCACAGGCGGGTTTGCAGGTCGGTCAGGTAGCGTCGAATGGGTGCGCTGTCCGGTTTTTCCATCAACCTTCACCGTAACCGGAAGGACATCCAACGCCAGAGAGAAGTGTTGTATGGGGTGGATAAAACTATTCCATTGCTCAAAAACGCCGTGGAAGCTCGAATGCGGGCATGCATTGGACGGAGTTGCCGGTTTGTTATCTCGACTTCGAGGGGTCGCGCCAGTCGGGTATTCTGGAATATGGAATGGTTTTCCTGCGGGACGGCGGGATCGACCGTTGCCTGTCCCGTCTTTGCGCCCCGACGGGAGCCGTGCGCCCCGAGGACACGCGAACCCACGGCATTCGGAAGGAGGACGTCGCCGGGCTGGCCCCGTTTACGGAAGAGTGGGACGTGATGACCGCCTCCCGGCGTGAGGGAGTTTTGGGCTGCCATTTTTCGGGAGCGGAGAGTCATTTGTTGAAATCGGTTTGGCCGTATCCTCCGCCATCGCCCGACTTTGGCAAAGGAACCGGCACGTGCAACGACTGGGGGCCATGGATCGACACCGGGCGCCTCTACCTGAACCTGTATCCCGATTTGCCCTCCGCCGGATTGGCCGAATTGGTGTCGGCCTTCGGGCTGGAAGCGGAGTTGGCCGGTTTGGCCGAAACCCATTGTCCGCCAAACCGACGGCATTTCCACGCCGCCCTTTACGACGCCCTGGCGGGCGCCCTGCTGCTGTTGCGGGTGGGCCGGCTGCCGGAGTTCGCCGGCATGACGGCGGCCTGGTTGTTGCGCATGTCCGCCGGTAAAGAACGGGCGGGCGGGCTTGCGCAACGGGAGTTGTGGTGAAAGGCTTCCGCGGTATTGCCGAAACACCCAACATGAAGAAAAACGAACGTGAGAAAATCCGGCTGGCGGTGCGGGGCATGTCCTGCGCCGGTTGCGTCGGAAAAGTGGAAAAGGCTCTTTACCGGATCGACGGCGTGAAGGAGGCGAGAGTCGATCTGACTTCCGGCGAGGCCCTGGTGTTTTTTGACGGGGATAAAACCGCCGCGCCGCGGTTGGTCGAGGCGGTCGAGGGGGTCGGTTTCGAGGCGGGGGAGGTGTCGGAGGAATGGCTCGATATGCGGGAGCGTGACAAGCGGGCCGACCAAACCATGCGGCGGCGCCTGCTGGCGGCCGCGCTTTTCACCTTGCCGGTGGTGGTGATTGAAATGGGCGGGTTGGGGCTTCCCGGCCAGGGATGGATTTTAGCGGCGCTGACCTTTCCGGTTTTGTTTTTCGCCGGGTGGCCGGTGTTCGGAGGGGCGATCCGGGTTTTGCGGTTTGGAACGTTCGACATGAACACCCTCGTCGCGCTCGGCACGGGGGCGGCGTTTTTCCACGGTTTGGCGGCGACCGCGTTTCCCGGTTTCTGGCTGCGGCACGGGCAGACGCCGCACACCTACTTTGAAGCGGCGGCGGTGATCATGTTGTTTGTGTTGACCGGCCGTTTTCTGGAACACCGCGCCCGCGGGCGGACCTCGGAGGCGATCCAGCGCTTGATCGGGTTGCAGCCCCGCACCGCGCGGGTCATCCGGGACGGAAACGAAACCGACATTCCCGTTTCGCGCGTCCGCAAAGGCGATCTGGTGCGGGTGCGGCCGGGCGAGCGCGTGCCGGTGGACGGAGTGGTGACCGATGGGGAGGCCTCGGTGGACGAATCGATGATCACCGGAGAACCGTTGCCGGTGTATAAGGACGCCGGTGAGCAGGTGACCGGCGGGACTTTGAACAAAACCGGATCTTTCCTATTCAAGGCCGAACGGGTGGGGGAGGAAACGGTGTTGCGGCAAATCGTGAACATGGTCAAGGAGGCGCAATCGGCCAAACCGCCCATCGCCCGCCTGGCCGACGTGGTGTGCAGTTATTTCGTCCCCGTCGTGATCCTGATCGCGGTGACTTCGTTTTTGGGCTGGATTTTTCTCGCACCCGAAGCCGAACGGTGGACGGTGGCGCTGCTCGCGTTTGTCTCCGTGCTCATCATCTCCTGTCCCTGCGCGCTCGGCCTCGCCACCCCGGCCGCCATCACGGTGGGCATGGGCAAGGCGGCTGACCGCGGCATTCTGCTGCGCGGAGGCGACGCCTTGGAAAAAGCCCAGGCGATTGAGCGGGTGGTTTTTGACAAAACGGGGACCCTGACCAAGGGGAAGCCGGAGGTGACCGACGTCATTCCCTGCGGCAACCGCACCCAGGAGGAAGTGGTGGCGCTGGCGGCGGCGGTGGAAAAAGGGTCGGAGCACCCGCTGGCGGAGGCGCTGATCAGCCACGCGCGCGCCATGGGGTATGCGGAGAAGACCGCGGAAAAATTTGAAGCGTTTCCCGGGCTCGGGGTGACCGGGGTGATCGGCCGGGACGCGGTATTGCTCGGCAACCGGGCCTTCATGGAGGAAACGGGGGTCTGGCTCGACAACCGGGCGGAACAGATCGAAAGCCTGGCCAGGCAGGGAAAGACGGTGCTGTGCGTGGGGGTGGGCGAGGATTTGGCCGGCTTGATCGCGGTGGCCGATCCGGTGCGCGAAACCGCCCGCGACGCGGTGGATCAGTTGCGGGCCTTGGGTTGCGACGTGATCATGGTAACCGGGGATAATTTGCACACCGCCCGCGCGGTGGCGGCCATGGTGGGCATCGAGACGGTGATCGCCGACGTGCGCCCGCACCAAAAAGTGGATGCGGTGAAAAACTTGCGGGAAGGCGGGGCCGTGGTGGCCATGGTCGGCGACGGTATCAATGACGCGCCCGCCCTGGCCCAGGCGGATGTCGGTTTTGCCATCGGCGGCGGCACCGACATCGCGGTGGAAGCCGGCAATGTCACCCTGTTGTCCAATGATCCGGTCGGCGTGGCCGAGACGATCCGCATCTCCCGCCGCACCATCCGCACGGTGAAACAAAACCTGTTTTTCGCCTTTGTTTACAATTCCATCGGCATTCCGCTGGCGGCCGGCATCCTGTATCCGTGGACCGGGGTCATGCTCAACCCGATGATCGCCGCCGGGGCCATGGCGCTGAGCAGTCTATCCGTGGTGGGCAACAGCCTGCGGCTAAAGAAGGCATGATTCCGGAAACGGCCGATTCACGGGCGGGCCCGGATATTCCGGATTACCTGATTGTCGGCCAGGGATTGGCCGGTTCGGTGCTGGCCCTGTTGATGCGACGCCGCGGCTTGCGTTTTCGGGTGGTGGACAACGCCAATCCGTCGGGAGCCACCCGGGTGGCCGCCGGTATCCTAAATCCCGTGACCGGGCGGAAAATTGTCAAAAGTTGGCGGGCGGACGAATCACTGCCCAGCGCCTTCGCTTTTTACCGGGAGGCGGAGCGGGAACTGGGGGTGGGGTTGTTGGGGGAGCGGATCATTCACCGCTATTTGGTGACCGGGAACGAGCGGGAAATCTGGCGCCGAAAGCGGGATCAGGAAGGTTGGGGGAGCTTGACAAGCCCATTGCCGGAAGAAGCACGGCCGGGTTTTCGCGGCGGTCTGCAAGGGTTTCGCATCCACGGCGGAGGCATTCTCGACGCGCCGGGGTTTGTTGAAGCGGTGGGTTTGCTGCTGTTGCGCGAAGGGAACTTGCTCCGGGCCGAGCTGCCGGTGGAGTCGATACGGATTTCCACCGCGGGCGTGGAGTGGGAGGGGGTGCGGGCCCGGCGGGTGATCTTTTGCGAAGGGCACCGGGCTTCGCGAAACCCGTTGTTTTCCTGGTTGCCGTTTCGGCATGCCAAGGGCGAAACCTTGACCCTGCGCTGGGACGGGCCGTGCGACGACCGTATCCACAATTTTGGGAAATGGCTGTTTCCCCTTGGCGGCGGCGAGGCCCGCGCGGGGTCCACTTTCAAGTGGGCCGATTTGACCGAGACCACCACGGATGCAGGGCGGGCGGAGATTTTGGACGGTCTGGCCCGCGTGTTGCCCGTCCAACCCGAAGTCATCGGGCAGCGGGCGGGCATTCGTCCGATCCTGAAGGACAGCCGTCCGGTGGCCGGTCTCCACCCGGGGCATCCCAATGCCGGAATTTTCAACGGGCTTGGTTCCAAGGGAGTAAGCCTGGCCCCGCTTTTCGCCGAACAATTTCTTAATCACTTGGAATCCGGTGGACCGCTGGATGATGAAATCGACGCGCGGCGGAATTTATGAGGCCAGGACTGGGTTTCAGAACCCCTCCGCTTCGCCGAGGCGGCGGTCGGGGGTCAGGTAATGGTTGACGTAATCGGCAACCGCTTCCTCCAAAGGCCGGCATGATTCGGTCCAGCCGGTGGCGCGGAGTTTGGAGACGTCGGCCTGGGTGAAATACTGGTATTTCTCCCGAATCGCTTCCGGCATGTCCACAAATTCAATACACGGATCTTTGTTCAGGGCCGAGAAGATGGCGTTGGCGAGGGTGATCCAAGTATTGGCCTCGCCGCTGCCGATATTGTAAAGCCCGCCCTCTTCGACCGCATCCAGAAAATGCAGGGTCATGCGCACCGCGTCTTTCACGTATAAAAAATCGCGCTTCTGTTCACCGTCCCGGAAGTCCTCCCGGTGACTGCGAAAGAGGCAAACCTTGCCGGTTTCCATGATTTGGGCAAAAGCCTTGTTGACCAGGCTGCGCATGTCACCCTTGTGGTCTTCGTTGGGGCCGAACACGTTGAAGTATTTCAATCCGACAATGCGGTTCAGAAATCCCTTGCGCCGGGCGTATTGATCAAACAACTGCTTCGAGTAGCCGTACATGTTGAGGGGGCGCAGCCGGTCGATGCCGTCATCCTCGTCGTTCATGCCATTGTCTCCGTCCCCGTAGGTGGCCGCCGAGGAGGCGTAGATGAAGCGGGCGCCGATGGACAAAGCCCATTCGGCCAGGTTTTTGGTGTATTCGAAATTATTGTGGACGAGGTAATCGGCATCCCGCTCGGTGGTGGAGGAGCAGGCTCCCATGTGCAGGACGGTTTTGATTTTGCCGAGTTCGAAGGAGGATTTTTCCAGCAACGGCAGCAGGTTGTCGGCGGGAATAAAATCGGTGAAGCGCAAGGGGACGAGGTTGCGCCATTTCTCGTCGCAGCCGAGAAAATCGGTAATCAGAATATCCTCGAAACCGCGCCGGTTCAGTTCCCAAACCAACGCGCTGCCAATGAATCCGGCTCCGCCGGTGACGAGGATGCGGCCTGGTGGCGGGGGGCTCATGACGGTTTGACTCCGGAAAGCTCGCGCGAACGGCGTTCGGCCGCCAGCACGGTGTTTTTCAAAATGTCCGGAAACTTCGCTTCCCGCATGACCTGAAGGCCGGCCAGCGTGGTGCCTCCGGGGGAGGAGACTTGATCGCGCAGGGTTTCCGGCTCCATGCCGCTTTCGGCCAGGAGGCGGGCGGCCCCGGTTACCGTGGTCACCGCCAGGCGGGCGGCCACTGCGCGGTCGAGGCCGGCGGCGACTCCGCCGTCGCGCAGCGCGGCGATGAATTCGAAAACATAGGCCGGGCCGCTTCCGCTGACCGCCGTGACCGCGTCGAGTTGGGATTCCGGCAATTCGACCGCTTCGCCCAGGGAGCCGAGGATGGCTTCCACCATTCCGCGGTCCTCGGCGGCGGGCGGGTGTTGAAAGCAAAAACCGGATATGCCGGCCCCGATTTGTCCGGGAGAATTGGGCATGACCCGAACGATGTTGCGGGCATGGGGAAACTTTCCGGCCAAGGTTTCGATCCGGCTCCCGGCCAGAATGGAGAGGAGCAGTTTTTCGCGGGTGAGTTCCGCCAGCCGGGGATCCAGGTCGGCGAGCTGTTGGGGTTTGAACGCGGCGACCGCGATGGAAACCCCGTCCAGCAGGTTCTCCGGATCATGACAGGCGGTTACCCCGGTTTCGCGGGCGAGCGTTTCCGCCGTGCCGTCGTCGGCCCCGGTGCAGGCGATCTGTTCCGCCGTGA
Source organism: Opitutia bacterium (assembly GCA_003566375.1). Lineage (GTDB taxonomy): Bacteria > Verrucomicrobiota > Verrucomicrobiia > Opitutales > T3Sed10-336 > T3Sed10-336. Next base: position 4,961 of record PXDN01000307.1, on the reverse strand, counting down.
ACACCTTCCGTTGCAAAAGTCCCCTGACCATGGCGCCGCTCATGCGACCGGCTCCCAAAAACGCGATTTTCATGGCCGCCGAGCTAAACGCAAAATGCCTCCGGGCTAAAGGAAATTGTTTGATCGCCCCCCGCCTCCGCACGGTCTCCAGGTAGGATTCATTTGGAGCGCCGGGTTATTCCATTCAGCGGCGGACGGTTGAGCCTTGTTCCAAGGTGCGGAGGATGCCGGTGATGAACGGAACCACTTGTTTTTTGCGGCTGACGATTCCGGGGAGATCGAAAATCTCGTTTTTGCGCACCGCCGGGTAGGGAATCTGATCGATGAACTCCGGGTCGCCGACCGTCACCAACAGCGAATTTTGCGTGTTGATGTCGGTGATGAGCAAGGCGGCGAGCCAGAGCCGTTCGCTTTGGTGGAGACGGCGCAGTGCCGCCAATAATTCGTCGGCATGGTCCCAGAAATTGGAAAACCCGAGTTCCTCCACTTGGGAAATCGAAAAGCGGACTCCGAATTCCTCATACACCTTGAAATCGGAACGCACGACCTTGTCAGGTTCCAAGTCGATGATGACCGAGCCTGAGGAGAAAATGACGTGGGCGAGTTTCTCCGAAGAGACGCCCGCCAACCCCTCCAGCCAGGAGAGCAGCTGGCGGTCTTTATCGGTGGCGGTCGGGCTGTTGAGGTGGAGAGTGTCGGAGATGATGCCCGCCATCATGACGCCGGCGATGGCGGGCGCCGGGGTTTCGCCGTGACGCCGGAAGAGATCGGCCACGATGGTGCAGGTGGAGCCAACCGGTTCGTTGAGAAAGAGGATCGGCTGCTGGGTCGGTTGATTGCCGAGGCGGTGGTGATCGACGATTTCCAGGATGTTGACCTCCGCCGCGCCGGGCACCGCCTGGCTCAATTCGTTGTGATCGACCAAAATCAGATTGGTCGGCACCGGTTTGAGGAGGTCGGTTTTGGTGAAAATGCCGAGCAGGCGCTTGTTCTCGTCCACCACCGGAAAGGCGGGAACATTGAGGGCACCGGCCCGCCGGCGCACGTCGGCCAGCCGCATGTCGGGGCGCATGGTGACGGGAGAGCGCTCGATCAGGCGGTCCACGGTGGAGGCCGCGCGGATGATCCACGCCGTGGTGGCGGAGTCGAACGGGCTGATGATCAATCCGATATCCTTGGACCGGGCGGTTTCCTCCACGTCCGCGTCCACCTCCAGGCCACCGGTGATGACCAGAAGTTTAACCCCGAGGTCGATCGACTTCTTTTGAATGTCGGTCCGGTCGCCGACCACGATAATGCTTCTCTCCGGCGGAATGCCCTCCTTTTCGGAGACGCGGCCAAAGGAGCGGATGTCCATGGCGCCGACCCGCACAAACAGGTCTTCGACTTCATCGCCGTTGGCGAGATGAAGCACCCTGGCCTGAAGCGCGCGCACGATGGCGGCCACGCTGGTATGGACTCGGCGCATCTCCCTGGGCTCGCGCGGGCGGGGAATGAAAAATTCCCCGAGTTGAAAAACGGAAAGATATCCCTGCAAGACATCCTCCTCATCCACCACCGGGAGGAAGCGAACGTCGTGATCGTCGATTAATTCCAAGGCTTCAAAGCAGGTCGCTCCGGCGCGGGCTTTCACCACACCGGTGATCATGATGTCCTTTACCCGCGGAGTGACGTCGCCCAGGAAGAGAGGCAGGGGGAGGCCGAACTGTTGAAGAATGGCGTCGATGCGGGCATTGGAGTTGCCGCAACGCGCGGCGGCGCAGTCAGTTTGGCCGAGCCGGTGTTTCAGGTCGGCGTAGGCGATGGCGGAACAAATGGAATCCGCGTCGGGATTGCGGTGGCCAATGATGTAGGTGGGAGCGGACATGGAGATGTTGAAAAGGCGACAACGTAGGGAATGCGCAAGAAGAAGGAAAGCCTGTCTTGCGTCTTTTCGGCCAGCCGGAAGAAGACCGGGCGCAAAAAAGGCCGGGTCCGAAGACCCGGCCTTGAGGAATCTTTATATCAAATCAATCGGCAATCAGCTGGCGGGACCAGTTGTCGATTGACCGCCGGTTTGCCCCACGGGGGCGTTCGGACGGGCAAAGATCAAAACACCACTGGCTGCGGTTTGGGTCATCAACACATTGTTTGTGCGCTGACCGTTGGAAGCGATCAGACGTCCTTGAGCGGGTTGCTGTCCGACGTCGCGGAAGAAGTTGACGTTGCCGCCGATGAACACGACATGGCCACCGTCATTCCGGTAAACGGAAATCGGGTTGTTGGCCCATTGCCCGTTGGTTTGCAAACCGCGGGTGAAGGCGATTGGCTGCGTGGAGGGCATGGAGGTGGTCAGGTTGGCAAGGTAAGCGAAACTGACGGCGGACTGGTTGAAGTCCGGGTTGATAACCAAGTTTTGTCCTTGGCGATCCAACACAACCGAAAGATTCGGACGAATTTCACCGTTGGTGTCGCTTTGGGAGATCCAGATGCTGGCATCGTTCAATCCCCCGCTGCGGGCCAAGGCAGCTGCCAAGGCGTTGATGTTCGGGATGTCGTTGCGGGCACCGGTCGGTTGAATCTCACCGTTTTGGTTGATGGGACCGCCGGGCAACCGTTCCCGGTTGTCATTGGCATAAATCAGAGAGGCTTGGCCAATCTGACGGATGTTGTTGGAGTCAACCGTTCTGCGGGCCGATTCGCGCACCCGGCCAACGGTCGGGATGAGGATCGAGGCAAGAATGCCAATGATCGCGATAACGGTGAGCAATTCGATCAGGGTGAATGCCTGTTTGGCTTGTTTTTTCATAACTACGTTTTGATTTCTGAGTTTGGATTGCCGATGTACGGTTGCCTGGTCTCTAAGATTATCACCAGTCCCTCCGGATTTCACGGTGGAAGAATGGATTTTTTTCACCTCCATCGCGAATCGGAAAAACCGAGTAACAAGTAGGGTCTTTGTGTATGATTCCGGAACCCGGGGCAAGCAGTTTTTTGCCAAAATTTTAATCGGATTTCCATTATTTCCCAAAAGAATTCATGGGTAAGGAGATTTCGATAGAGGGCTCGTTGAGCCGATTTTGTCTTTTTTGCCGCCGAATTTGCACCACCTTCTTTTGGAATTGTCAATGGGTGAACGAATTGATTGGCTAATCATGGAATTTGCAAACTTTACCTTTCTTTCTCCACCATATTTTCCGCTCCATGAATCGACCTCCTTCCAAGCTGAAAACCCAGTCCATCCGGAAAGTTGGAACCGCCAATGCTTTCACCTTGGTTGAGCTGCTCACGGTGATCGCGGTGATCGGAATTTTGGCCGCCATTCTCATTCCGGTGACCGCCTCGGTGCGGGAATCGGCCCGCGCCTCCGCCTGCCGGAGCCAGTTGCGGCAAATCCACGCGGCGGTGCTGCTTTACTCCGGAGACCACGAGGGGTATTTTCCGGATGACAACAATGCTGGCGGCAAAACCTGGGCCATGGAGATTTCCACTTATCTGGGCTATGACCGGCACTTGGATTACAAAGAGATTCTGGAATGCCCCTCCAAGGCGGGGCGGATCGCCAACTGGCAGTTTTGGCATTCCAACTACGCCATGAATTTCCTGCTGGTGGCTCACGACGGCCAGGATCCCCGGCGCATCCGGGTTGAGCAAATCCGCGATCCTTCCCGCATCCTGCTGGCCCATGACTGGTATGGCTGGGGACGGATTTCCATCCCGGCCGAAATCCGCGGGCAGGCCGCCCGCCAGGCCGAGGTTTTTATTCATGACAACCATTCCAACCTGGTTTTTTTAGACGGACATGTCGGTCGCATCAGCCGGGCGGAGTATCCGTTCGACCAAGGCGGCAGTTGGTATGATCCGGGCCGCCAGATGGAAACCGCCCGCTATCCCTATGGCTACCGTTGAAACCAGCGATTTTTTCCCACCCGACAGAACCATGAAAACCACATTAACCATGAAAACACCCATTATGGCCGCGGCCGCAGCCGCCCTTTTGTTTTTCGCGCCGGAGCGGACCGCCGCCCAGCCTTACACCCTGGCCGAGGAGCCCCTCTGGACCTTGTCCCCGGGGGACCGGGACTACCTGACTTTCCGGCCCGCTGATGCCACGGAAGGCGGTTACAACGAGCACGGCCTGGCCTTCAACCCGGTGACCAATCACCTCTACATCGGCCACCTATCCACCGACCAGGGGTTGCGGGTTGCGATTGTGGACGCGGACGATGGCGACCATGTCGGTTTCCTCTCCGTTAACGGGATTGCGGGCGGAGTCCGTGCCCTGCGCAAGATCGGTGTGACGGAGGACGGGGTGATTTTCGCCGGCAACCTCACCACCGACTCTTCGGCCGATCCCTACCGGCTCTACCGGTGGGCCGACGAGGATGCTGAACCGGTGGAAGTCTGGTCTGGCGACCCGACCGGGGGAGAGCCCGGGTTTATCCGCAGGTATGGCGACAACCTTTCGGTGCGGGGCACGGGGGCCTCCACGCAAATCCTGATCACGCCGGATTTTTGGCAACAAGTATCCGAACCGCACAAGGTGGGGCTCTTTGAGACGGTCGACGGGGAAGCCTTTACCCTGACCAGCATCACCACCGACCCGACCACCCGTTTCGGGCTCGGCAGCTCTTTCGGGCCGGGAGATCTCTTTTACGCAACGCGCGCCGGGCAACCGCTGCGCGAGTTCAATCTTTCGGGCGGTCTCGTGCGGGAATTCGACGGCGGCTCCATGGCTTCCGGATTGTCCGCCATCCGGGTGAACGTTGAGAAGGATTTGTTCGCCGGTCTCAACAGCAACCAGCTTTTTCTTTACGACCGGGGCGGGTTGACCACCGGGTTCAATCCCCCGGCTTCCACCCGAACATTCCCGACGGCCAACGCCAACGTCGAAGCCACCGGAGAGGTCACGTTCGGTGACGGGGTTGTTTTCGCCCTGCACACCAATAATGGCGTGGTGGCTTATCCGCTGGTGGACGATT
>PXDN01000222.1 GCA_003566375.1 Opitutia bacterium | reverse complement strand
GGCGGAACCCGACGTAACGGCGCCTGAGGGCTACGAACGGGTGGAATGGAGCGCGGAGGTTGACGGCGGCAGCGGATTCTACCGCGCCCGCGCGGTGATCGGAGCCGCCCTTCTGCCGTAAAAAAAACCGTCAAACTAAGTTTTACAAAGTGAGACACAAGGTCGGTTTCCATCAAGGAACCGACCTTTATTTGTGTTTATATTGGTTTTCAGATGCAACATATAGCAACATGGGAACTCAATATATTCAAAGGACCGGTCTGTGAAAATGGGCCATAAGACGTTTGACCTTGGTTTGTAATATTCATTCCATGTTGTGCTTTCGATGGTTATGATTGGCGGTCGAGAATTGGCCCCGGTTAAGCCGTTTACCCAGAAACATTCGTAAAACAAGGAGTATATATGAACACAGGTTTATTACGAAAAAGTGCTTCCAAGGGCGCTTTCACACTGTTGGCCGCGGGCTGCGCGGGATTTCTTTTTGGGCCTCCGGCATCTGCCCAGGTCAACCCGGTGAATTCCGAGGTGGTGGTGCAGGAATTCGAGTTCTGGTTTTACGCCGATGATGATCTGGACATCGGCGCCTATGTGGATGACGCGGAGGGCCGTCTCATTGTGCCGGGGGCCGCCAATGTGGAAGTCCTGTTTGGATCTTTGAATATCGGCTATTTTCCGGCCAGCACTTCCGGCTACCTTGAGATCAACGGCCCCGGAGCCCGGGTGGTGGCCCAGCACTCCGATCCGGTGGCATCCGCCGTGCGGGTTGGTTTCGACGGCACGGGTGAAATCCTGGTGACCGACGGAGGATATCTTTTTTCCCACCAGGCGTGGGTCGGCTACAATGAGGGATCATCGGGCAAAATCACCCTCACCGGCGAAGATTCCATGTGGGAAGGGTCCAACTATTCCATCCGCATCGGCCATGGCAGCGAAGGCACGTTGCACGTGCTGGACGGGGCCACCCTCGAGGGCCATGCCAATTTGTTTATCGGCAATATCAGTGACACGACTCCGGAGGGCGAAATCCTGAGCGCCGGTTCGGGCGAGCTGCTGATTGAAGGCGGCTCCACCGTGGTGGGGCAGGGGCATGTTCGCTTCGCCAATCAGGAAGGCACCACCGCCAACGGCGTTGTCCGCGGGGAAGGCACCTTGCTGGAGGCCGGAGCCTATTTTGACGTTGGGTTCAGAGGCAATGGTGAATTGCTGGTGGAAGACGGGGCTCAAATCACCACCGGAACCTATTTCCGCTCCGGCGGCCGCCATCCCACTTCCACCGGTGTGGGAACCATCACCGGTCCGGGAACCCGAGTGAATGTGGGTTCCTGGGTGCACGTGGGCACCGGAGGAAACGGCACGTTCAATGTTCTCAACGGAGCCCAACTCAGATCCGGTTTGATCAGCGACACCAACGCCGGGATCAGCGTGCCCGCCGGCACTTCAGCCGGGGAGGAAAACGCCCGCGGCGCCGTAACGGTCAGCGGCCCCGGCAGTCTCATGGAAACCACCACTTGGATGATCGTCGGCCGCGGAAATGGAGACGATGCCGAGGTGGGCACCGAGGGCACGCTGGTGGTGGAAGACGGCGGTTTGATTGAGACCGGCAGCTACTTTTCCTCGGCTTCCAGTCCCTTTACCAAAGCCGACATCACCGTGCAAAGCGGCGGGGTGATCCGCACCGGGTCGTATTTTCGCATCGGTTCCTCCGAAAACGGGGAGGCCTCCGCCGTCGTTACCGGAGCCGGCAGCGCGGTTGAGCCGGGCAGTTACATTCAAATCGGTTTTCGTGGGGATGGCAGCTTGCTCATTAGCGAAGGCGGCCGGGTGGAGATCCCTCTCGACGGAGGTTCGATTTCCTCCACCGGCCGCCATGACACCTCGGTGGGCGACCTGACCATCGAAGGCGAGGCCTCCCTTCTTTCCGTCCCCCGTTTTCTGATTGGCTCCGACACCGATTTGGAACCGTCCGGATTCGCCACGGTTCGCATTCGTGACGGCGGCGCCCTGACCGTGGGCGGGCATCTGGTTGTTCGCAACGGCAGTTTGGTCGAGTTGGACGGAGGCACCATTACCATGGAAGGCGGGATTGTGGATTCCCGTGCCGATGAGGTGGACATCGCCAATCCTGGTTCCATGATCACCGGAACGGGCGTGATTAACAGCGACGTGGTTCTCAGTGACGGCGGCGCTCTGATCGGGACCGGCGAAACCGGCATCACTTTGAACGGTTCGATGACCGGGGATGGCCAAGTGGAGAACATCACATTCGGTGATTTCACTGTGCTTTCGTCATCGGAGGTTCCCGCGATCACCTCCAGCCGTTTTGCGCCCGGGGGAACTTTGAGCATCGTGGTGGACGCCTCGACGGCCGGACTGATCAATGCCGATGCGGCAACCGATTTCAGCAACGCGAATGTGGTCATCACCTTCGAACCGTTTGAACCGGGCATTGAGGCGACCTTCCAACTCTTCACCGGTGACGCGGCTTTGAACTTCGCCAGCGTGAGCGTGCCTTCCGGATGGGAATTGGGCGGCGACGGGGTGCTTCAGCACACCGGCGCGGAGCCGGGTGACACCGCCTTTGAGCAATGGACTTCCGGTTTTGCACTGAGCGGGGCCGACGCGGCACCGGGTGCCAATCCCACTGGCGACGGCTTCAGCAACACGCAAAAGTTCGCCTTCGGGATCGATCCGACAGTGGCGGTGGCATCTTTGACCGAAGTGGAGGGCGACGCCGGGGCGGTGACGCTCCGTTGGAATCAGCTCGACGGGGAAGACGTGACTTACGTGATTGAGCGCCGCTCCAATTTGACCGACGGAGAATGGGCAGCGGTGGAAGGAACCGAACCCGTGACAATTGGGGGGGCTCCGGATGGCTATACCCGTTACGAATGGACGACCGCCATCGACGCCGACGGGGATCAAGCCTTTTACCGCGCCCGCGCGGTGGTGGATGCCTCTCTATTGCCTTAAGTTGGCCATTCGAGGTGTCCTGACCGGGGTTTGACAAATTATTAACAAGGGCCGACTCTCTTCGGAGAGTCGGCCTTTTTCTATATTTTTTGCGCGAAATTACATTACGCTGTCAAATTATTAGTATAATTAATGAAACCATAAATTAGGTGCGGCTTTTTTTTGAGCAATTGGAGGTTGATTAAAAATGTAAATGTGTTTCCTATCTTCTTTCTTGGTGTTAGTTGTCCACCTCGGGTCAGTCTTTATGCAAACCCGGTTCCAGCAATCCCAACCCAAACTAAAGGAAAATACATGAAGTTCAATCTGTTATACAGAAGTGCCGTTAGAGGCGTCTTTACCCTGCTGGCCGTCGGCTGCGCCGGGTACTTCTCCGTTTCCCCAACTTCCGCCCAAGTCAATCCGGTGAATTCCGAGGTTGTGGTGCAGGAGTTTGAATTCTGGTTTTACGCCGATGATGATTTGGATATCGGTGCTTACGAAGAAAATGCCGTTGGCCGCCTTATTGTGCCGGGATCCGCTAACACCGAAGTGATTTTCGGTTCGTTGAACATCGGCTATTTCCCGGCCAGCACATCCGGGTATCTTGAAATCAATGGCCCGGGCGCACGGGTGCTGTCCCAGCACAGTGATCCCGGAACTTCCGCCGTGCGGGTCGGTTTCGACGGCACCGGGGAAATTTTGGTGACCGACGGAGGGTATCTCTTTTCCCGCCAGGCATGGCTTGGCATGAATGAAGGCTCATCCGGCAAAGTCACCGTGACCGGCGAAGATTCGCTGTGGGAGATTCCCAACTGGTCGATCCGCGTCGGCCACGGCAGCGAAGGCACCCTGCATGTGCTGGAAGGCGCCAAAGTCGACGGGCACGCCAACTTGTTTATTGGCAACATCAGCGACGCAACTCCCGAAGGTGAAATTTTGAGCGC
>PXDN01000417.1 GCA_003566375.1 Opitutia bacterium | reverse complement strand
GCCGCGCCGATGAATTAAAACAGCTTGGTGCCAAAGTCAGTAAAGCCCTACCCGCCGATTATACTGTAGACGCAGACGACTAAATTTATTCGGTGGCAGCAAAAGCATTTTTGCCGTTGGCAAGTACGCCCATAATCATCCCGTATGGAAGCACGATGTAGGCATCCCCCATATTATATTCCACGATGCCGTTTAAGATTAAACTTACGAGCATCAAGCTATACGTGAGCGCGAGAATTTTACCTGTGGTGTTAGAAGCCGTATGCGAACAGGACAAACCAGCATGTAATGCCATTCCCATCCACACCAGATACACAAGAAAGCTTCCCCATCCCACCGTAACCGGAATTTCGATAAAATTGGAATGTAGATGATTACGATGCGGTTCCACACGCACACCCAATGAGCGGGCCGTTGCCTGCATCACCTCCGGTGTAACCCCTCTAAAACCTACACCCAAAGGATGCTGTCGAAGAAGTTCCGGGGCAATCTTTGTCCACATAACCAGTCTGCCACCATGTTCCAGTTGCAACTCGTTTTGTAAATGTGCAACCCGTGAACGTACGTAGGGATGAAAACTACTTAGCATAATAATAGCTACGAGAATCAGAAGAAACCGTATTTTTCCTGTGAGCATCCCAAAGAGCGCAAGCACGATCGTTACAGCGGCCCAAGAGCCACGTTTGAAATTTACAATCATAGCCAACGTCAGGATAGCAAAACGACTTATCTGTGTACTGATAAAGCGCCACCCACCGCGGCGGGAAATATCCATGAGCAACAAACCAAAGATCCCGATCATGGCCAGCATCAATACTTGCCCATGTGTCATCGATCCCCGGTGAATGACCTCTTCCATGAATTCCCGCTCGCTTTGATGCCAAGCTCTTGGAACCCGTAATAATAAGATATCCAGGCTACGGACGATACTGCCATTCACATATGCTGCTAGCAAAGCGATAGCACGACGGCGATTATCAATCAGCGTGGCAGCAACAGGTATCCCCGCAAACCACAACAGTTTTGTTAAATCTCCTATACTACCCACAGGGGTAATTCCTTGTAAGGAAACGAGAAAACTAATGATGATGAAGGCAACCCAGAACCAGCAAATTTTGGTACAGCGGATGGGTTCAGCATGGCGAAAGCGAGCATATAGCAATGCTCCAAATGCAGATGCCAGAAAAATTCTTCCTGCCAGCAAAGAAAAGGGAGCCGTGAATGCAGCAACCAGCAGCAATCTGTAAGACCAATCTTTCGGCGGTACGAACCACCATGCCTTGTTTTTCATGGTCCGGATCTTATGCGTATTACGATTCACGTGCAATCAATGTTTCGGCGATTTGCACGGCGTTCAGTGCGGCCCCTTTACGAATGTTATCTCCGCATACAAACAGCGATAGCCCGTTTTCGACACTCGTATCCACACGGATCCGACCAACCAGACAATCGTCCTGCCCATTGGATGTCATTGGCATGGGAAACTGTGCTGAAGCCAAATCATCTATCACCTGCACACCCGGGGCTGCTGCAAGAATAGCGCGTGCTTCTTCGGGCGATAACGGTTTTTCAAAAACAAGATGCAAGGCTTCGGCATGACTGTTGAATACGGGAACCCGCACGCAGGTAGCACTGACACCAATTTGATCGGAACCTAAAATTTTGCGTGTTTCAAACAGCATTTTCGCTTCTTCGGTTGTATATCCAGGAAGCTCTGGTTTGGGGCCACCAATTTGGGGCAGCAAATTCAACAGAATCGGATACGGGTAAGCTTCCGCTGCCAATGTCTCACCTTTGGCATAAGCCGCCAATTGGTTTTCCAATTCGCGAATCGCAGATTGCCCCGATCCGGACACTGCTTGATAGGTTGCTGCTACAATGCGGCGAATGCCGGCAGCGCGATGCAAGGGGCCAATCGCCATCATAGCGATAATGGTACTGCAATTGGGATTGGCAATCAGCCCTTGATGGTCATCCAAGGCTTCCGGATTGATTTCAGGAATGACCAGAGGAACCCGTGGATCCATGCGGAAATCATCCCCGTTATCAATCACGATGGCACCCCGTTTTACGGCTTCCCAACCGAATAATTGCGAAGCACCCTTCGCACCTTCCGTCCCCGCAAAGAATGCAAAGTCGAGCCCTTCAAATGCATCTGCATTGGTTTCGACTACGTCTAGGGTTTCACCCGCAATTTCCTCGCGCCGAGCACTTCGTGCCATAAAACGAATCTCGGAGCAGGGAAAGTTTCGCTGCCGCAAGACCCGCAGCATCTCGGACCCCACGGCTCCTGTTCCTACGATTCCTATACGATATTCCTTTGCCATACATCTACCCTGTAACTACGGTTGTAACTTCATGCCGCATAATCCAATGAACGCCAGTTTGGAGGGTCGGGCTCTGTCCCGACCACACGGACGAGACGGAGCCCGTCCCTCCATAGATGCACAATCGAAAATTTTGATTCCAAAGTTTCAACATGCATCATCATGACGCTCTGCATGCCCATGCTTGCCTGTTAAAAGCGGGCCACATATCAAAAAATGGTTGCCCGACTAGGACTCGAACCTAGACTGACTGATTCAGAGTCAGTAGTGCTACCATTACACCATCGGGCAGACGCAAGCAAATGTTTGTAAACCCTGCGGAGCAGATTAGTCAACTCTCATCGGCATTAGTACATAGAGAAATGGTATGTCGCATTTCACTACAGCCGGACTGAGACTATCCGTCAACTCAATGGCAATTTCATCATTCGCCAGATTTTTCAACGGATCCATCATGTAATCCGGATTAAAGGCCACACTGATCTCTTCACCACTGTATTTGACCGGAATGGTTTCGCGCGATTCCCCGATGTCCGGTGTATTCGTGGAAACGACCAGATTATTATCAGCAAAGGTCAATTTGGTGGCACTGGCTTTATCCGCGACAACCAGAGCGGCACGGCGCAACGCTGTCAACAATGCTTCGCGCTCGATCATGACCCGTTCCTCACATTGCGATGGAATCACTTGCCGGAAGTTGGGGTATGTGCCTTCAATCAATTTTGAAGCAAGAACAATTTCGCCCAAATCAAAGACGACCTGATTTTTACGAGGATAAATCCGTGCTGTTCCATTATCTGTCAATATATGCAGCAATTCGGTAACGGCCTTGCTTGGCAGGATCAAATCCGCTTCTTCTGAAAACTCGACTTCATTTTCCACCAACGCCAACCGACGTCCATCCGTAGCCACGGTCGTAAGTTTACCATCGGCAAAACTCATGAGAACGCCATTCAAAACAAAACGGGTTTCATCCGTGGATGCGGCATAAGCTGTCTTTTTAAGCATTTCCCTGAAAACGGTCTGTTCGATTTCATACGAGATATCGCCCTCGGGTTGCGGTAATTGGGGATAATCATCTGCAGACAGGCCTACAAGTCTAAACCGTGATTGTCCACAGGTAACAATGCTTTGATCTTTATCGTCGGTTTCAATATTGACCATTTCACCGGGTAATTCACGAACGATGCTAGCCAATCGTTTTACCGGCAGGGTTGTGCTCCCCTCTCTTTCAACGCGCCCGACGATGCGACTGCGCACGCTGACATCCAGATCCGTTGTCGATAGCGTGATTGTGTCCTCTGCGGCAACGATGAGCACGTTCGCAAGAATAGGTAATGTATTGCGGCTCCCCACCACATTCTGTACGGCTGCAAGACCTCCCGCCAAAACGGACTTTTCTACGCTTACTTTCATTTGTGTTTTCCTCCTGGATATCGCCCACTGTGACAATTGATTAACAGCAAGAGAGTTATAGTATGTACCTTAATTAAAGAATCTATTCAATATAATATAGCCTGTTGATTTGTAGATAACTAATCGTTAGGCCTTATTAGCAAGCGAATGGTGT
>PXDN01000015.1 GCA_003566375.1 Opitutia bacterium | reverse complement strand
CAAGGACGGGATCGACGCGGACAAGTTTGAATTTCTGCGGGCGCTTAAGGAAGAGCGGCGCGGGCGCGTGAGCGAATACGCGGAGAAATTCGGGTGCGAATACCGGGAGGGCGAAACGCCGTGGTCGATTCCCTGCGATCTCGCGGTCCCGTGCGCCACCCAGAACGAGATGGACCTCGGTGCCGCGCGGGAGCTGGTCAAAAACGGTGTGCGCGCGGTGGCCGAGGGAGCGAACATACCCTGCACCACCGAGGCCGTCCATTTTCTGCAGGAGAACGATGTCCTCTTCGGCCCCGGCAAGGCGGCCAACGCGGGCGGGGTGACGGTCTCCGGCCTCGAGCAGAGCCAGAACTCGCTGCGCGTGAGCTGGTCGCGCGAAGAAGTGGACGAGCGCCTGCAAAAAATCATGCGCGACATCCACGCGCAGTGTGTCGAATACGGCGGGCGCGGGGGAAAACCCGTCGATTACCGCAAAGGGGCCAATATCGCGGGGTTCGTGCGCGTGGCCGGGGCCATGCTCGCCTACGGGGCGGTGTGAGGTTTGCTCCGCCGCCACTCGTTGACATGGTTTCCATGCCCGCACGATGAGCCCGCCGGACATTCTCGTGGTCATTCCGGTCTTGAACGAAGCGCGGGCTCTGGACCGTCTGCTCCCGGAACTGCGCGGGCAGTCGCCGGCCCTCGACCTTGTGGTCGTCGACGGGGGGAGCACCGACGCGAGCTGCTCCGTGGCCGCGCGCTGGGAAGTGCCGGTGTTGGAGCGCGCGCGCGCCGGCCGCGCCGCGCAAATGAACGCGGGGGCGCGGCACGGAGCCCATGCGATCCTTCTCTTCCTCCATGCCGACACCCGCTTGCCGCCCGGGGCGGGGGCCATGGTGGCCCGGGCGGTGGCGGACGGTTGTGCGGGCGGGGCCTTTTCCCGCCGCTTTGAACCCTCGGGCCGGTTTCTGCGTTTCACCTGTTGGCTGGCCGATTGGCGCGGCCGCCTGTTTGGTTGGTTTCTCGGCGACCAGGCGATTTTCGCGTGCCGCGATAGTTTTGAACAACTCGGCGGATTCAAAGACTGGCAGGCGTTTGAGGATTTGGATTTTTCCCGCCGCATGAAGCGAATCGGAAAAACCCGCTTGCTGAACCCCGGCGTGGTTTCCTCCTCCCGGCGCTTCACCTCCCGCGGTCCGGTTCGCCAAACCCTGCGCGACTTTCTCCTGACGATGCGTTATCTGGGTAAATCCGGATGGGAATGACTCCTGGAGGAAGCCGGCCGTGGCCGGTGTCCCGGCTCCAGCACGAACAAGCGTTGTTGGTGGAAACCCCGGGAGAGCCAGTCTTCGTGAACAATCCGCAGTCCGTGCCGTGTGAACAGCGAGTGCCACTCCCCGACGGTTTTGAAGTGAAGGGCCGGCGGCATGGAACCCCGGGCCCGCGGTCCGTTGAACGCGCGGTCGAACACGCTGAGCACGGCTTTCCCGGGCAGCGTGCGGTAAACCGATTCGGTCACGATTACCCGCTTGCGGGCAACCCGCGCGGATTCGGCCAGCACCGTTTCCGGTTCTTCGCAATGGTGCAGGGTCAGCAGTAACGACACGGTGTCCCGGCTGCGGTCGGGGAAGGGGAGACGCCTGCCGTCATAGACGCGGTGGGGCAAGGCGGTGCGGTTCAGGTTGACCACATCGACCAAGTCCACCGCCATGCCCGTTTCCCGCGCGGCCCACTCGCCGACCCAACCTTCCGCCGAGCCAACATCGAGCAGGTGGTCCCCTTCCACAAAAGGACGGATGTGAAGGAAGCGTTTGCGGGCGTTGCGGCGCATCCAGCGCGAAAAAGCGGTGGGAGGCGGCGGGCTTTTGCTCATTCTCTCACCATGCGGATCCAGTCCAATTTGGCGAGGGTCTTTCGCCCTCACCGCCGGCTCCATCGCAGCCATTTGGCGAAAATCTTTTGCAAGAACGGGGTGAGCCGGGTGCGGTTGTAAGCGTCGCCGACCCGCTGGATGGCTTCGGCGGCGGTGGGGTAGGGATGAATCACGTTGGAAAGCGCCCCCAATCCCATCCCCGCCCGCATGGCGACCGAAATTTCGGATATCAAATCACCGGCGTTTTCGCCCACAATGGTGGCGCCGACCACGCGCCCTTTCACCGCGTGAATTTTAACAAACCCCCCGGTGTGGCCTTCCAGGATCGAGCGGTCCATGGTCTTGAAGGGTTGGGTGAAGGTTTGCGCGGCGTCGCCGTATTGTTTCAACGCCTCGCTCCGGCTGAGTCCGACATGGGCGAGTTCCGGCTGGGTGTAGGTGCACCACGGCACCTGCAAAGCGGTGTGTTTTTTCCGGCCTTTAAACAGCGCGTTTTGAATCACCAGGCGCGCGGTGGCGCCCGCCATGTGGGTGAATTTGTATTTCATGGACACGTCGCCGATGGCGAAGACGCGCGGGTTGGTGGTGCGCAGGGTGGCGTCCACTTTGACGCCGGCCCGGGCGTCGAATTCCACCCCGGCTTTTTCCAAGCCAAGCCCCTCCACGTTCGGGGTCCGGCCGACGCCGACGAGGATGTGGTCGAATGTCCTTTCGTGCTTTTTACCTCCGCGCTCGAAGCGCACCCGCTTTTCCCCGCCATTGTGTTCCACCCGTTCAATTGTCGCCTCGCATATCGATTCCACGCCATCCCGGTGCAGGGAATCGCGGACGATCTCCGCCGCCTCGTCGTCTTCGCGGGGAAGGATGCGGCATTCCTTTTCAAAGAGAGTCACCTCGCTGCCGAAACGGGCGAAGGCCTGGGCCATTTCGCAGCCGATGGGACCCGCTCCGATGACGGCGAGCCGGCGGGGCAGTTCGGTCAGGGAAAAAATGGTTTCATTGGTCAGCGCCCCGGACTCGGCCAGGCCGGGGATTGGCAACACGATGGCGCGCCCCCCCGTCGCAATAACGGCTTTGGCGAACTTCAGCTCCCGTCCCTCCACCAGCACGGTTTCCCGGTCTTTGAAGGCGCCGCCGCCGAGAAACACGTCGATGCCGAGGCCTTTGAAACGTTCCGCCGAATCGTGCGGGGCGATGCCGGCCCGCAATGTCCGCATGCGTTCCATGACCGCCGGGAAATCGACTTTGTATCCATCATTCAGTAACACCCCGAAGTCGTCCGCGTCCCGCACCGCGGCCGCCCGTTTGGCGGCGGCCAGCAGGGCTTTGGAGGGGACGCAGCCTACGTTGAGGCAGTCCCCGCCGAGGGCGTGTTTTTCAATCAGGGCGACCTTGGCGCCGAGGCCGGCCGCTCCGGCGGCGGTCACCAGCCCCCCGCTGCCGGCGCCGATCACCACCAGGTTGTAACGGCCTTCCGGTTCCGGGTTGACCCAGTCCGGCGGCGCCACGTGCTTCCGCAGGGTTTCATTGGCCCCGGTGGGCGGCTCGAAGAGGGAGAAGGTGTGGGATTCGGTTTTCGGGTCGGTGGTCATGACGGGATCTGTCTTCATATGGGAATCAAGACGAACCCGGAAGTTCCTTATTCCGATTTTCATTGGGAGCGGGGGAATAAACGCCCTGGCACGGGCGTCGAAAAGGGCACCATGAATTCATCCACGACCTTTTCCCTGCGGGCCGCTCTGGTTGGCAACGCCTTGTTTTCATTTCTGTCCGGCTTCCCGCTGCTGGCGTTTCCCAACCTGGTGGCCGGTTGGCTGGGAGTTCCGGCCAACGTGGTTTTCACCGTGATCGGTTTGGGGCTGATTGTTTTTTCCGGCGAGCTGGTTTACCAAGCCACCCGGCCGCGCATGGCCGCTTGGCGCGCCCTGGTCGCTTCGGCGGCGGACGCTTTATGGGTGCTGGGGACGCTGGTTGTCCTCCTGGCGTTCCCTAACCTTTTCTCGGATCAGGGACGTGTCCTGTTGTCGGCGGTTGCGGTGGTCGTCGCCGTTTT
>PXDN01000388.1 GCA_003566375.1 Opitutia bacterium | reverse complement strand
ATAAAATCGATTCCCGTCATCCCTTGCGCACCAATCCAACATTCCGCCGTTCAAAGGCAATCCCGGAACCGCCCTCTCTTTTTCGACCTCCGGAGTCTGACTCTCACCGCCATTCCCGAGCCTTCCACCTACGCCGCGATCTTCGGCGGGTTGGCTCTTCTCGGCGCATTCGTTTATCGCCGCCGGGTCAGGAAGTAATCGCCTGAGAACCCAAATCATTTGCCAAGCAGCCCCGCAGGTTTCGCCTGCGGGGTTTTTTGTGCCACAGCCTTATCGAATGAGTGAGTGGAAAAACGGGCGGGACGGCATTCGTCAATCCGCACCCGGTCATCCGGCAAGGCCGGATGCCACGTTTGGGAAAACATGCCGGAAAGAAATCATGCGGGCGAATCGCCCAACGGTGGCCAAGGCCCGGTGGATGCGATCCCTTCCTGATCCAACAGGCGGGACGGCATGCCACGCCGCCAAGGCGGGAGCCCGCCCATCCATGGGATTGATGGCGAATCATTTGTGGGGCCACCTCTGTGTGGCCCATTCGACAACCCCACCACCCCCATCACTCCGCCGTTTTGCGGCCGACGGTTTGCCACCATTCCATGAAAGCGTCGGCACCGGCTTGGCTGAGGATGATCGGCAATGCACCAAGTTTCCGCATGCGTGCCGCTTCCTCTTCACTGAACACGCGGACAAACACCGGGATTTCCATCGGGCCGATGCGGCGCAACAACGATTCGGCGTCGGCCACGCGGCGGATGGACAGCAGGACAGCCTTGGCCCGGTCGATCCCGGCCCGCTCCAAAACCCGCCGGTCGGAAACTTCGCCGCGCACGCACGAGACCCCCTCCCGCCGCAACCGGCGGATCACGGCGGCGTCCTCGTCCACCACCACCACTTGGTTGCCGCCATCCCGCAACGGTTTCAACAACCGGTTGCCGTTGGAGCCGTAGCCGAGCAATAGGACCGGGTTTTTCTCGTCCGCCCGGTCGATGCGTCCGCGCAAGGGATGGATGTGCATCAGGCGGAACACCACCCCGTCGGTGGCCAAAAACGGCGTCAAACCCATCGTGACCACCGTGACCAGCCCGATGATGGCAAAAACCTCTTCACTGATGTGCCCCAGCAGCGTTCCCTGCAGGGCGATGATCAGGGAAAACTCGCTGGTTTGGGACAACAGAAGGCCGCCTTCGATGGAGGAACGCGATGACAAGCCGCACCATTCGGCCAAAAACGCCACCAGCGGCGGCGTCACCACAATGACGAACACCCCGAGCAGCAACCCGTTGATCAAGGCCGGCACGGACGGAATAAACATGACCGCGCCCATGGCCACGAAAAACGCGGCCAGGAAAAAATCGACCAGCGGGCGCAGCAGGCCGCGGGCCACGCCGTTGACCGGAAACCCCGAAAGCGACACCCCCGCGAAAAACGCTCCCGCCACCAACGGCAGCCCGAGACCGTAGGCGGCCCCGAGAAAAATGAACAACAGCGAGAGGGTAACGAGCAGTTTTTCTTCCTCGCTGAATCGTCCACCCAGCATGAAAAACGGTGTGACCCACCGCAGGCAGACCACCGCCAGGGCAAACAACAAAACCGCGCCCAGCAATCCGGCGGAGACTGATCCCCACCCGTCCGGCAAACGCGCCAGCAGGACCAGTCCGGCAATGACCAGCAAATCCTGCAGCAACAGCACGGCGGTGACGAGCCGCCCCACCGGCTCGAACATCCGCTGCTTCTCCTTGAGATGCCGGACCACCACCAGAGTGGAACTGGCGGCCAGTGCCAGCGCGAGGTAGGCCGAGCTGGTCACGTCCAAGCCAAACCCTTTCGAGCAAATGAACCAGCCGATCCCCCCGAGCAGGAAAAACTGCCCCAGACCGACCACCACCGCCGCCTTCCAACGGCCGCCCGCCCGTCGGGGATTGAGTTCGCTCCCGGCCGCGAATACGAGAAAAGTCAGCCCCAATTCAAACAGGTTGCGCAACACCTCGATATCCTGCCGCAAACCGAAAACCGGCAGCAGCATCCCGGCGGCGATGAAAAACGGGATCACCGGAAGGCGGAGGGCGCGGGCCGCTCCCGCCGCCACCGCGGCCACCAACAGAATGAGGGCGAGCGCGATCACGGTTTTTCGATCACTCCTTTCTCCTTCAACTCCCGCAACTGCACCAGCAGCCCGTCCGCTTTCGGCGTGATCAGGTAGCGGGCGTCCAAATCCAGCAGGTTGCCGGCCAGCGACAGGTCAAAGGCGTGCGCGCAGCAGGGAATTCCCGCCTCCCGGCAGAGGTAGGCGAGGTATTCATTGGTTTCCTCGATTTGCAGGGCGGAGATCACGCATTTGGCGTGATGCCATTCGGCATCTTCCAACACGCCGGAAGCTTCCACGTTGCCGACCATTGTTTCCGCCCGCAGCCCGGTCAGCTTGTTCGGATCGGTGTCGATCGCCACCACCCGCTCCCCGGCATCGGCCAGCCTTTTCGCGAGTTCCCGCCCGAGGGCGTTCATGCCGATCACGATGACCGGTTTCGGCTTTCCATCCCCCGGCGGCGGCGGATCCTCCTCGCGGGCGCGGAACGGCTTGAGCAGGCCGAACCGCTTCACAAACGCATAGAGCCCGTCGCTGTACAAAATCATGTAGGCCGAAACCGCGATGGTCACCACCCCGACCAGCGCGGTTACCCCGAGAATTTCCGCGCCGATCAAGCCGGCCGTGACGCCCATGGCCGCGAAGATGAAGGAAAACTCGCTGATTTGCGCCACCGTCACGCTGGTTTTGAAAGCGGTTTTTTCCGCGTAGCCCATTTTGACAATGATCAGAATGAAGATCAGCGGATTTCCGATCAGCACGAAGAGGGACAACACCCCCGCCTGCCAAAAATGGGAGGTCTCCCCAAAATTCATTTGGATGCCCAGCGAGACGAAAAAGACCGCGATGAAAAAGTTCATCAGCGGATGCACCCGCCGCCGCAAATCATGGGCGTACGGCAACTGGGCCAAACTGATGCCGGCCAGGAAGGCGCCGACTTCCAGGGAAAGATTCATCCACTCGGCGGCGGCCACGGTCAAAAAACACCAGCCAAGCGCCCAGATAAACAGCAGATCGGGGGAACGGGCCGCCCACCCGAACGGTCTGGGAAGAAGGTGGCGCGAGGCCAGCAGCACCCCGCCCAGCAACAACCCCATCCCGACAAACGCCTTGACGATTCCCCAAGCGATGTCCGTCCAGCTGTTGCCGCCGTCCGCCGACAGTCCGGCCAACAGGGTGAGGATGATGATCACCACCAAGTCCTGGACCAAAAAAATTCCGACCGCGATCCGGCCGTAGAGGGTGTTCAACTCCCCTTTTTGATCGAGCAGCTTCACCACCACCACCGTGCTGCTGAAGGTCAGGGCGGTGGCCAGAAAGATCGACTCCATCACGGTGAACCCCAGAAACGCGCAGATGACAAACCCGCCCGCCGCCGTGAAAACCACCTGCCCGATCCCGGCCGCCACGGCCACCTTGCCGACATCCTTGATGCGGGCGAAACTCAATTCCAGCCCGACCAAAAACAACAGCAGGGCGATGCCCAGTTCCGCGATCAGGTGCAGCGGCTCATCCACTTCGACCAACCCGGTCACCGGGCCAAGGGCGATGCCCGCGAAAATGTAGAGCACGATGGCGGGGACGAGCGCGAAACGACCAAGCAGGGCGAAAAGGCCCGCCGCCACCACAATCAAACCAAGGCTTCTAAGAAACGTTTCATCCATCGTGCCGGAGGTCCGCGCGCCGGTCGCCGGTCAGAATATCCGCAATTCCGGATTCCGGTCGCAATACTCCTTCACGTGCTTGAGGAAAATGCTTTTGACCTTCGCCCCCACCGTTTTGGAGCCGACCTTGTAGGTGATTTTGTCGATGGAGGCAACCGGGGTGATGTCCCGCGTGGTGGAGGAGACAAAACATTCGGAAAAATCCCCGAGCTGGGAAGGCAGCACGGCTTCCTCACGCAATTCATAATCCCAGTTTTTCGCAAATTCATCCAACAGGATGCGGCGGGTGATCCCCTCCAGAATGCCGGCGGAGGCGGGCGGGGTCAGGATCTCCTTCCCGTTAACAAAAAAGAGGTTCATGGTGGCCGCCTCGGTGACGGCTCCGTCGAGATTGGTCATCACCACATCATCGGCCCCCTTGGACCGCGCCTCCCGCAGGCAGAGAATGTTGTTGAGATAATTGCCTGTTTTCCAAGCGGGATTGAGGGTTTGGGGATGGTTGCGGTGCAGACTTTTGGCCAGCGCGAGGGTGATCCCCTTCTTCAGCGCCTCGGGAGACGGCTCTTTGAGGTGCTGGACCAGAATGGTGTAGGACGGCTTGTCGGCCAAACCGGTGTCGAGCCCGATCGCCCCGGCGCCGCGCGAAAGCTGAAGGCGGATGTAGAGATCCTTTTTCTCCTTGGCCTGTTCGAAAAACGCCGAAGTGGCGCGGCGGATTTCGGTGAGGAGCACGCTCTCGTCAAACGGAACCGTCATGTGCAGGGCGGCCGCCGAACGACGCAGGCGCTCCAGGTGCTCCCCGAAGGCGAAGAGGGTCCCGTCGTAGGTGCGCCAAACCTCATAAACGGCATCGCCGTAAAGAAATCCGCGGTTCAAAGGGGAGACGGCCGGCTCACTCGCGTCGTGCAGCCGCCCGTCTGTGTTTGCCTGAATGTATTTAGCCAAAAGTAATGCTCCGGTTAGACAGGTGAATCACTGAACTGGAGGTAATGGCCGACCCGGGCCAAACACGCAAGACCTGAATCAGCCTAGTGGAAGCGCATTACCGGCGCGCTTTTGAACTGATGCCGGACAGCTTTGGCCGGGTGGAAAGCCACTGTTTCGGTTGCGAGGGGGTGTTTTCCGGCGAACGCGCTCAAAACACGACCGACCGGGTTTTCGCGCGGTTGCGGGAAAAACGGGCCGAACAAGCCCAGACTTGGTACCTGAGCGGCTACCTCGAACAAACCCGCGGACGTCATCGAAAGGCTTTCTCCCATTTCCAGCGGGCGGTGGAAATCGATCCGGATTATCTCAACGCCTGGAACCAGAAAATCATGCGGCAAGGCCGGATGCCACGCGCAAGGTGGGGTTACCACAAGAAATCGCATAAAAAAACGCTCCGGAGTAATGACCGGAGCGTTTTAGAAGTTCAGTATTTACTGTTTGAATCAGCTTGCCTTGCGCACGGCCCGCCGCCGGGGTGGCGGTTTGGCAACCGCCACGGGTCGGTCACTTTCCTCTTCTTCCCCGGTTTCGGCGGTTTTCTGTTCAAAGAATTCGCGGAAAATCTCCATCTTTTCGACCTCCCGGCGCTCTTCCTCGATTTCACCAATGGAGCGCTGGCGTTCCATTTTCACCATGTTTTTGCGCATCTGCGAAAGAGCCATGTTCTGCAACTGGCGAACCCGCTCGCGGGTGATGCCAAACTGCTCCCCGACTTCTTCCAGCGTTTTCGGCGTGTTGCCTTCCAAGCCAAAACGCAGTTTGATGATGCGGGCCTCGCGTTCGTCGAGGTTGTCGATCATCTGGCGGATGTCGGCCTGCAAAGTTTTTTCCCGCAGGTTTTCGAAGGGCGTGGGGGCGTTTTCATCCCCCACCAAGTCGCCAAACTGAGTGGAGTCGTCCTCGCCCACCGGCGCGTCGAGGGAGGTCGGCCGCACGCTGACCGATTTCAAGTGGGCCACCTTGTTGACGGGTATGCCCAACACTTCGGCCACTTCGTCGTCGGTTGGTTCACGACCGAGTTCCTCTTGCAGGCTCATGCCGACTTTCCGCATTTTGGAAATCTTATCGACCAAGTGAACCGGCAGGCGGATGGTTTTGCTCTGGTTGGCCAGAGCCCGTTTGATGGACTGCTTGATCCACCAGGCGGCATAGGTGCTGAGTTTGCCGCCTTTTTGCGGGTCAAACCGCTCCACGGCCTTGATGAGGCCAATATTGCCCTCGCTGATCAGGTCGATCAACGGAAGGCCGAAATTGGCGTAATCATGGGCGATCTTGACCACCAACCGCAGGTTTGACGTGATCATGAGATCACGGGCTGCCTTGTCGCCTTTTTTGATTTTGGCGGCCAGTTCAATCTCCTTCTGTGGAGTGATGAGGGGAATCTGTCCAATATCCTGAAGATACAGGCGAATCGCATTGCGTTCGTCTGATCCCCGGTAATCCCGACCTTCACTGCCGCCTCGGGATTTGGCTGAAGTTGCGCGTTTATCCGACATGATGAGTAGGTCTCGTGTTGTGACAATTGGCGTCGGCAAATGAATCGAATCGTTCTCCAAGTAATAACCACTTGGAAATTGATTCGGCACTCCGCCAGTTGCGTGTGTTCCGGCCTTGCGGCCCGTGTGTGTGTTGTGTGTGTGTGATGTGTGTGAAAGCCCGAAAGCCGTCACAGTAAGTAAGAACACCGGAAACCACACAGGTTCCCCCGAAAAAATTCGGTTTTTTAAAAAAACCCGGTTTCAGGAGGGAATCAGCCGGGCCATTTCAACCGCCTTCATCATGCCTTTGGCCTTGTTAACCGTTTCCCAGTATTCGTTTTCCGGAATCGAGTCGGCCACGATGCCCGCGCCGGACTGCACGAATATTTTGCCATCCTTGAGCAAGGCGGTGCGGATGGTGATGCAGGAATCGAGGTTGCCGTCGTAACTGAAATAGCCCAAGGCACCGGCG
This sequence comes from Opitutia bacterium, assembly GCA_003566375.1. GTDB lineage: Bacteria > Verrucomicrobiota > Verrucomicrobiia > Opitutales > T3Sed10-336 > T3Sed10-336. The sequence goes on along the minus strand of PXDN01000388.1, from coordinate 9,787 downwards.
TAAACCCCGCGCTTGGCCGGTTCCATCCCGGCGATGATTTGCATGGCGCGAATTTTCGGGGCTCCGCTGACCGTGCCGGCGGGAAAAGTGGCCCGCATGAGGTCATAGGCGTTGGCGTCCTCCCGCAACCGGCCCTCCACTTGGGAGACGATGTGCATGACATGGGAATAACGCTCGACTTCCATGTATTCGGGCACGTGCACGGACCCGTATTCGCAGACCCGCCCGATGTCGTTGCGGGCCAAATCAACCAGCATCAGATGCTCGGCCCGCTCTTTTTCGTCGGCCAACAGATCCTTTTCGTGGTGCAAATCCTCGGCCAACGTCTTGCCGCGGGGACGGGTGCCGGCGATCGGGCGGATCTCCACCAACCCGTCGGTCAGGCGCACGTGCACCTCGGGGGAAGCGCCCACCACCGACATCCCCCCGGTTTCCAGCAAAAACATGTAGGGAGAGGGATTGACGGTGCGCAAGGCCCGGTAGAGGTCGAGGGCCGAGCGGTCGAACTCCTGCTCAAACCGTTGCGACAAGACGACCTGAATCACGTCGCCCGCGCGGATGAATTCCTTGGAACGCTCGACCAAATCCTGAAACGCTTCCGGTTTGAAATTCCCTTTGGGCACCGGCACGGAGGCGGGCTCCATCAGGGGAACCGGGGTCAAATCACGCTTTTCGCGCAGCAGGGAAACAATTTCGCCAATCTCCCGCGCGGCCGCCTCGTAAGCCTCCATCGGATTTTCCCCCACATGGGCATTGACGCAGATCCGCAGGGTTTGCTTGGCCCGGTCGAAAATCAGCACCGAGTCGATCAGCATGAAATACAGGAGCGGAACACCGGGTACCTCTTCCAGCTCCGCCGGTGGCACCGTCGGCTCAATACGTCCCATGTATTCGTAAGAGAGAAAACCGACCGCCCCTCCCGTGAACCGGGGCATGTCCGGCAACCGCACCGGACGATAACCAGCCATCTCTTCCTGAATGAAGCAAAGCGGATCGGCCGGCGTCGGGAAAACGGTTTCGGCGCCGCCCGCGTCGGTCACCACGGTTTCCCGATCCCCGCAACAAATGATTTTACGGGGGCGGCAGCCGATAAACGTGTAGCGGTAGAGGTTTTCCCCGCCTTCAATGGACTCCAGCAAAAAAGCCGGGCCGGCGCTCCGCAACTTGGCATAGGCGGAAACGGGCGTTTCAAAATCCGCCATGAAATCGGCGTGGATCGGCACCACGTTGCCCAGCGCGGCGAGGCGCTCATATTCTTTCCTGTCCGGTTTGATTTCCATAACGATGCGATTCGGTTTACCCACTTTGTTTCCCGCCGTCAAAGAAACCATCTTCAATTGCCAAATCCCCGCCCGGAGCAATGCCAAAAAACTCCACCACTCCACTTATTCCGGTTCGCCTTCCCGCCCGATCCGGCTCAGGTATCGCCCGAAGGCCGCCATGACCCAGAGATGGACGCGGGCCTGGCTGGGGGCGTAGATCCACCATGGCAAACCCGGGGCGTAATCATGGATGGCCGCCACCAGGCAGCCCAGTTCCGGGAACAGCCGGAATTCCAACCGACCCGGCGGGTCAACCCGGCGATGGAGGAAACCGCCGCTGATGTAGAACGCCCGCCGCCGTTCCGCCGATAGGGAAAACGGGGTCGGTGTCAGTTCCAACAACGTGGCGGACGGCCAACGCAGGCGAAACCGCAAAACTCCGTCCCCGTCCCGATCCACCCGCAACAATCCCCGAAAGGCGCGGGTCAACCAAGTTCCGTACACCTCCTCCACCCTCCCGGCGTTCCACCCCGGCGGCAACGGCAGGCGCTGCACCGAACGCACGCGGCGGGCCGAGCGGATGGCCCGGCGTTTCCGTTTGCGCAGCCCGTCCCGTTCGGCGGTTTCCCGGCGGTCGTCCAGAGCGTCGCGAATGGACTGATCAAACGGCACCGCCCGGGCGGCAATCCTGTCCAACAACGGATTTGGGGAAGCCTCCAACGGGTGGGTCAGGCTCTCCAGCAACGGATTGACCAACTGCGCGGACATCCCGCTGATCAAACTCACCCAGAGCCGCGAAAGTTTGATGGAATGAAACGGATACGGAATCTCGGGCACTTTCCGGCCCATCAAGGCGGACGTGCGTAAAATCATCTCCCGGTAAGTCATCACCGGATGACCGGCCAGGTCGTAGGTTCCGCCCCACAACGATTCATCGGCCAACACCTCCCCAAAGGCCCGCGCCGCATCGCGCGCGTCAATCGACTGGGTGCGCGAGCGGGTCCATCTCGGCAGGATCATCATTGGCAGCCGCCGCACCAGATTGATCAACATGCGGGTTGAGGAGCCGCCCGGACCGATGACCAAACCCGCCCGCAAGACCGTCAGCGGAGGTCCGCTCTGCCGCAGCACGTTTTCCACCTCCAAACGGCTGGCCAAGTGCGGGGAGAGATTTTCACGCCCGGACGGCAGCAAACCACCAAGGTAAATCACATGACGCACCCCCGCCGCCCGCGCCCCGCGGGCGAAATTGTCGGCCAAAAGCAAATCCATGTCCGCAAAATTTCCCTGCACCAGCCGACTCGACGGCAACATCGAGTGCACCAGGTAAACCGCTTGGTCCGCCCCGCGAAGGGCCTCCTCCACTTGCGGGAGGGAAAACAGATCGCAGGATCGCCACTCGGTGCCATCTTCCCCCGCGCCCCTGTTTTCCTTGGCCGTCCGGGTCAACCCAATCCAGCGATGGATCCCCGCCAAATCGGCCCGCAACCGCGAACCGACAAACCCGGACGCTCCCGCCACCGCCACGCCTGGCGGTTGGCGGCCTTTCTCCGCGGCGGGATTCCGGGCTGGGTTTACGGAGTTGGATGGGGACTCGGGTGATGATTCCACCGATTCACCCTGATCAAGAAAGACTTTCGCGCAAGCATGAGCGCCGAAATCGCTTCTGCCTTCCACCCTTCCAAAAAAACGCCCCCGGCGATGGAGCCGGAGGCGTTTTAGCCCGGTAATGGGATATGGTCTTGAATTAAAACGTGTAAGCCAAGGCGGTCACGAGTTTCAGATCGTGTTTTTTCCGACCGGGAGCCGGTTCGTTATCGTAGGTGTTCACCAGATAGCTCCGCAGGGAGAGTTTTTCCGTCAACTGGGATTCGATCCCGATTTCGGAATTGATGATGTAGTTGTCGAAATCATCCACTTGCGGGAGGAATTCGAGGTATTGCCAAATCCGGGAGCGGTCGGTCAAGCGGTGTTCAAACCGCTCGGCGATGCGCAGCGTGGCGTAGGTGTCGGTCGTGCCGCCCTGCTTTTCGTGAATGACCCCGGGACCGACTTCCACACTCAGGGATGTGTCGGCGGTTTTGATGAAATAATACCCCAAACCGGCGCTCAACGCGAAACGGTATTCCACATCGGCAATGCCGTCGCGCAAACCGTCGAGGCGGATGTAGCCAAACATGCGCTCGCTGAACAAGCGGTTGTATTGACCGAAAGCGGTAACCGTTTCGGAACTGCGCACGTTATCCGTTTCCCCGTAGGTGCCGCTGGCGCCGAGGCGCGCTTCGTTGGTGTCCCATTTGCGGGAACTTTGAATATTACTGGTGAACAAGAGCGTGTCGCTGTTGCCGCGGGCAAGCGTCAGGCCGGCGGAAGCGGAGGTCTCCCACGGCGCGCGTTCCTGTTCGGCGATTTCTGGCGCGGTTTGGGCGAAGGCGGCCTGCCCGGCGGCCAGCAAACCGACGGCAATTGTTCCGCTCAGGAAACGTCGGGAATGAGAGATGGAGAATCGTTTCATACGTGTTGTGAATTGTAAGTGTGAGTCTTGTGAAGGATGCCTGTAAACCAAGCGTCGCGATTCAGCCAAGCCGGACGTTTGGGGTCAAGAGCGGTTTGCGTCGGTTTCGGGATGGGCATCTCCTGTGCAAGATTGCTGGAAAGTGCGACGGGGTCGCTGTAGGGTTACCGCTGTTTGGGAGATGCCGGGAGACTGCGAAGGGGTGTTTGGTCTATTGTGCAGGTCCTGAAAATGGGCACCAGCGGGTAACGGATGGCGGGGGAGATTCCCGGCGCCTCAACCCCTGGCACTTTGTAACCAACCGGGCCTGAAAACATGGATGAGGTGCAACGGTCATGGTTTTTTGCACCCCCAATGCCAGTGGAGCACACCTCCCGCAGCCCTCGAGGGCTGCGGTAGGCGTATACAGGAAACGCTCAGTTGTAAAGAGAGGTGGGGATTTCGGGAAGCACGGGTGCGCCCGGACGGACATTTTCCAGTTTGAGCCGCCGCATCCCGCCGGGAGTTTCCCATTCGATCTCATCTCCCTCCTCAAAACCGAGAATGGCGGTCCCAACCGGGGCCAGAACCGACAATTGGCCCAATTCCAAATTCGCGTTTTCGGGCAAGGTCAGCGTCCACTCCTCCAACTCGCCGGTTTGCAGGTCGCGCAAGCTGACGTGGGAGTTGATGGTCACCACCTCCGGAGGAATGGCCAACGCGCTCAGCACCACCGCCCGCTTCAGTTCCTGCTGAAGTTTTTCGAGCGGGGCGGATCTCTGGTCATGGCCTCGAATCAAGTCATGGACCAGTTTCGTGAGCCTCTGGTGATCATCGGTTGAAATATGGATGGGTTTCATCTCCATCGCGGCAGTCTTGGTGTCTTTCATTATGTTTACAGTTGATTATGAGTGGTGCGCCGCCGCCAAAGGCGGCTTGATCGTGGATTCCCCCCCCGGCACCGAATCCTACCCCGTCCGATTGGATGATGGAGGGGTGGCCCGGATGAACAGGGGTGGCCAAACAAAACGCCGGCCGTTGAGACCGTCCGTCAGGTTTTTTGTTTTCCCGGTGCCATCGGCTCGCCGGGATCCAGAATCACCGGCAAATCAAGACATGGCACCGGGAAACCCGGGCCGGACCAATAGAGGCATGATGCCTGTCAGCTTTTGCGCTGTGATGAATGGATTCATGAGCCTTGCATTGTCGGCGAATGCCGCCCCAAAGTCAAACAAAACCGCCATGGCCCCCCGGCCCCGCTTTGGAGGAAATCCCCCCCGCGGAGCCGCAAACCCGCGAAAGCCTGAGAACGCCCTTCCAGCCATGCGCGGGTCAACGGAGGATGACGGCCGCGGCTTTCTCTCGTTGACTGATCTTCTCCCACCGCCCACGCCGGAGGTTACCCTTTCGGTCGGCTCAATTGGGTTTGATAGACTTTACGAAAATGAAATCCCAGGATGGCAAGCGTAACCGCCATCGGGAAAAGCTCCTTGCGGCGCAGGAGGGTCCAGATCATCAAGCGCCAGAAATGCGTCCGCTCCCGGCCCAGGACCCCCAACCGCACCAACGACCGCAGGAAGGCCCGCAGATGCTTGATCTGAAAGGATTGCCGAATGTCCGGACGCCGGTATTCCCGCAGAAACCGTTTCACGCGCTGGTAGTAGGGTTTGGGCAGGTAAATGTTTTCGAAAATCCTCCGGTATCCTTCCTGCAGGCTTTCCAGTTTCATCTTGGGAATGATGTTGGTGGAACAAGCCGTGTTGTCCCCGCCCGAGTGCCCGTGGATGCGGTTTTCCCGCTTTAACCGGTCATAAAGGCGGGTGCCAACCGGAGCTTGCAGCAATCCCACCATCGCCATGACAATCCCGCTCTGTTGAATGAAATCGATTTGGCGTTGAAAGATATCCGGCCCGTCACTGTCGAATCCCACGATAAAGCCGCCCTGCACCTGCAATCCCGCGCGTTGAATGGCCCGGACGCTCGCCAGCAAATCGCGGTTGCGGTTCTGCCGCTTGTTGCACTCGGCCAACCCTTCGGCGCTGGGCGTCTCGATGCCGATGAAAACGGTGTCGAAACCGGCCCTCACCATCGCCGCCATCAACGGAGGATCGTCCGCCAGATTGATCGAGGCTTCGGTGTAAAACGGGATGCCGCTCTTGCCCCGTTGCCAACGTTCCAATGACGGCAGCAGATCATCGCGCAGGAACCGCTTGTTCCCAATCAAATTATCGTCCACGAAGAAAATGGACCCGCGCCAGCCGGCCTCATAAATGGCATCCAACTCTTCCAAAATTTGCCCGGCGGTTTTGATGCGCGGCCGGTGGCCCAACAAAGCGGTCACGTTGCAAAACTCGCAATCGAAAGGACACCCGCGGGAAAACTGGATGCTCATGGAGGAATAGACCCGCATGTCGATCAAGTCCCAGCGGGGCACCGGGACCAGTTCCATGGAAGGGAATTCCCGATTTTCGTAAAGGCGTTGCGGAACCCCGGCCTCCCAGTCGGCCAGAAAACGGGGCAGGGTCGTTTCGGCTTCATTCAACACCAAATGCTCCACCTCGGGAAAAGATTCCGGTTCGCAGGTGAACAACGGTCCGCCGGCCACCACCGGCAATCCCGCCCGATGGACGCGGGCGATCACTTCCCTGGCGGAGGCTTTTTGCACCACCATGCCGCCGATGAACACCATGTCCGCCCAGGCCAAATCCCGACGCCGCAACCGCCGCACGTTCATGTCCACCAGGCGAAGCTCCCAGCCGGCCGGCAACATGGCGGCGACGGTCAACAAGCCCAATGGCGGGAAGGCCGCTTTCTTCCCCAAAAAGCGGATGGCGTGTTTGAAACTCCAATACGTGGCCGGGATTTCCGGATTGATCAAAAGTGCTTTCATGGCGGGTTTTTTCCTTTACCACCCCTTGGCTTGCGCGGCGGGTCAAGGGCGGCGGGTTCAATAAACAAACGGTTCGAGTCGATAAGGCACGGCCTGCGGCCCGCGGGCGCGGATTCCTTTGGCCAATTGGAGGGTTTGTTGTTGGATTTGGGCGGGGGTCAGGCGGCGGATTCGCCCTTCATCCATCAGCCGGGCGTAATCGGAGCCGGGATATTCCCGGATGGGGGAAAGATAAACCCGGTCTCCTTGGGTCAACGGGCTGTTTTTCACAAATTCGAGGGAATCGCGCACATGCCCGGCCGCGAACGCGGAGCCGCCGGCGCCGGCCAACAGAACGATGTCGGTGGCCAGGCCCGCCTCCTTCAGCCGCCGGAGGGTTTCCCGCATCTCTTCCGGGTTGGCCGGCTTACGCAACCATCGCAACAGTTCCGGCGAACCGGACTCCACCCCGAGACAGACCCGGCTCAACCCGAGTCGGCGCAGTTCCGCGTAATCGGCCGCCGATTTGGCCAATCCGGTAAATCCGTCTAGGAACGACCCGATCCCGAGAAACCGCAGGCGGTGTCCGTGCGCCCAAACGGGCCGCGGCGCCGGTTCCTCCGGCGGCGGCAATTCCACCCGCCGCCCGATGCATTCCAAGATGGATATCAACCGGGCTTGGGGCATGGCCAAGGCATTGGCCTGGCCGAGGAAAATTCTGGTGAAGCGCCGCAATCCCTCCCCGTGAAAGGCCAGCGCGTCCAGCAGGTGGCGCTCGAAGCGCTCCACCGCGCGGACACGGAACGGAATCCCCCGATAGAGTTTGCAAAACGCGCAGGTGTTGAACGAACACCCTTCCGTCGCCTGCAAAACCAAGCTGCCGTAATGATCGGGCGGCAGCACCGGCACCGGCTGGTAAACTTCCCTGAACAGCCCCGCCTCCCTTTCCAGCTCTTGCGGCGGGTGTCGGCTGATCCGCTCCAAGACCGGCAACAAACGGTCGACCGCGATGTTTGAATCGGGAAAAGCGTGCTGAACCATCCCGGGTCCATTCAGCCCCCCGCGGGCTTCTTCCGCCGCCCGCCAGGCTTCCTGGCACGATTCGATCAATTCCCCGCGGGAAAGGAGACGCCGTTCGTATCCGCCCGCCGCCATACCCTCCGGTCGCCGCATCACCGTTCCCCGGTGGGAAATTCCGCGGAAACGGTATTCCGTCGGAGTGTTGAACCGGACCGGCCGACCTTCCAAATCAAACACATATTGCCGGTCGGCATCCGTGTGGAGCTCCAGCCCGTCCGCCCGCAGGCCCATGAAAAACCGGTTCCCGCCGCCGGTCTCGATTTGCATGGACGCCAAAAACCCGCCGCACCGGTCAAGGGTGCGGTTTTTTTGATACCGCAGCAGACGGGCCGCGCGGTCCGGCGTGACAATGGTCGATTTCATCCCGCGGCGAGCCACATCCCACACCCTACCTTGAATCAGCCGCTCCCGCCTCCCCGTTTCTTGGCCAAGACCCGGCTTGTATTGTCCATCGGTGGTTTGCTGGTCGGCCGCCGGGTTTGGCACCGCAAAGGCTGATTCCCTTCGCACCACAACCGCGTTTTTCAAAGCTCCTTCATCTCCGGGTGAAGGGGCTTTTTTCATTCGCAAGCAGGGGGCGGGTTTCGAGGAATTTGATTTCGCGCTCTTTCTCCAAATCCAATCGAAATCGGGATCGAAATCGAATTTTTATTCTTCTTCAGAGTTTTCTTACAGATTTCAAATAGTGATCCGGTTTGATACTCGCCCAAGGCCCGATTTCGATCCCGATTTGGATCCCGATTGCGATTTGAATTTCGATTTTGATTAAAGCACCGGCGGGCGGGGGGGCCATTTGAGCAACAAAGGCTTGCCAAGAGAACGGCTATCCATCATCAGCTTGACCCGGTTCCGGGACTTACTCCCGCGAAAGGCGGCGCAAGTCCTTTCACCGGCTTCTTCAGTCCAAAACACAATCATGCCTCGCGACAATCCATCCACCAAGCCCGAAATCCCCCACCAACGCTATTGGCGGGCCAATTTGCAACTGGTTGGCGTGCTCCTCGCCATCTGGTTCGTTTTCTCCTTTTTGCTCAGCATCGTCTGGGTGGAAGCGCTCAACGAGTTCCAACTGGGCGGATTCCCTTTGGGTTTCTGGATCGCCCAGCAGGGGTCGATCTACGTCTTCATTCTCCTCATCCTGACCTACGCCCTGATGATGGGAAAACTCGACCGGAAATTCCACCCCGACAGCCACCGCTGACCCATGAGCATCGGTTTCTGGACCTGGTTGTTCGTCATCGTCTCCTTCGGCGTTTATATCACCATCGCCATCATCACCCGGGTGCGCAACACCCGCGGCTTCTACGTGGCCGGACAAGGAGTTCCGGCGGTTTACAACGGGATGGCCACGGCGGCCGACTGGATGAGTGCCGCCTCCTTCATCTCCATGGCCGGGATGATCGCCTTCATGGGCTACCGGGGAACCGTTTACCTGCTCGGGTGGACCGGCGGTTATGTTCTGCTGGCCCTGCTGCTGGCCCCGTATTTGCGGAAATTCGGCAAATTCACGGTGCCCGATTTCGTGGGCGACCGCTATTACTCGCAAACCGCCCGCATGGTCGCCCTGCTCTGCGCCATTTTCATTTCGCTCACCTACGTGGCCGGCCAAATGCGCGGGGTCGGGGTGGTCTTTTCCCGCTTTCTGGAGGTCCCGGTGGAGGCCGGGGTCGGCATCGGCATGGTGATTGTGTTTCTCTACGCCACCCTCGGTGGAATGAAGGGGATCACCTGGACCCAGGTCGCCCAATACTGCGTGCTGATTGTCGCCTACATCATCCCGGCGGTGGCCATCTCGCTGGCCATGACCGGGGTGCCGATCCCGCAGATCGGGTTCGGGTCGGTGGTCACCGCCGAAGGTCCCTACCACGGGCTTTATCTGTTGCAGGCGATCGACGACATCACCCGCGAACTGGGGCTCGACCGCTACACCCGGGAGGTCGGGCCGGGCGGAATTCCGAACATGATCGCGATCACCCTCGCCCTGATGGTCGGCACCGCCGGGTTGCCGCACGTCATCATCCGCTTCTACACCGTGCGCAGCGTGCACGCCGCCCGCTGGAGCGCCTTTTGGGCGTTGCTCTT
>PXDN01000007.1 GCA_003566375.1 Opitutia bacterium | reverse complement strand
GGCGGCGCACTTCCGGGCCGAGCCCGGCCATCTCGGCGTTGCCGCCGGCGTTGTCGGCAATCGGGCCGTAGGCGTCGGTGGCCAGCGTGATGCCGAGCGTCGAGAGCATGCCGACGGCCGCTACCCCGATGCCGTACAACCCGGCGTTCAAATTCAGGGGATCAAACCCGGAGGCCATCAGGAAGGCCGAACCGGTCCCGACCACCACCGCGAGAACCGGAATGGCGGTGGAGATCATGCCGACGGCGGTCCCCGCGATCACCACCGTTCCCGGCCCGGTGGTCGCCTCTTTGGCGATGTGCCGGGTCGGCTTGTAGGAACTCGCGGTGTAGTATTCGGTCGATTTCCCGATGACGATCCCGGTCAGCAAACCGGCCGTGACCGCGCCCCAGAGTCCCCATGGATTGGGCACGCCCAGCAAGTGAATCAATGCCGCCGCCCCCAGCAGGACCAGCACGGAGGCCACGTTGATGCCCAACCCCAGCGAACCCAACAGATCCTTTTGGGTCGCGTTTTCCTTGGTTCGCACGAAGAACACCCCGATGATCGAGGCGGCGATGCCAATGGCGGCGATGCCGAGCGGCAGCAGCACGGCGCTGGTTTGCGCCGCCGGATTGCCAATCCAGGCGGCCGCGCCGAGTGCGGCGGCGGCCATGATGGAGCCGGTGTAGGATTCGTAAAGGTCCGCCCCCATGCCCGCCACATCGCCCACGTTGTCACCCACGTTGTCGGCGATGGTGGCCGGATTGCGCGGATCGTCTTCCGGAATGCCCGCTTCCACCTTGCCCACCAAATCGGCGCCCACGTCGGCTGCTTTGGTGAAGATGCCGCCCCCGACCCGGGCGAACAGCGCTTGCAGGGAGGCGCCCATGCTGAAGGTCAGGATGGTGGTGGTGATCAACACCAGGCGCTGTCCCTCGTCCACCCCGCGGGGATAGGCGAGATCGAGCACAAAAAACCAGAGGCTCACGTTCAACAGGCCGAGCCCCACCACCACCAGGCCCATGACCGAGCCGCTGCGGAAGGCGACCCGCAATCCCTTGGACAACGATTCGCGGGCGGCCTGGGCGGTGCGGGCGGAGGCCGCGGTGGCGGTTTTCATGCCGAAAAATCCGGCCAGGGCCGAGAGAAACCCGGCGAGGAGAAAACCGCCCGGCAACCAGCGGCTTTGCAACTCAAAGCCGAAAGCCAGCACGACAAAAAACAACGCCAGGGCGCCGAAAACGAGGCCCATGACTTTGTATTGTTGTTTCAGGTACGCCATGGCGCCCTCGCGGATGCCGGCCGCGATGGTTTTCATTTCGTCCGTTCCCTCGCTCTCCCTCTTCATGCGGGTGTAAAACCACGCCGCGGCGGCAAGCGCGATGAGTGCGGAAAGCGGAGCCATCCAAAAGCTGATTGTGTTCATGGTGAATTCCCCCGTGGGGTGGATCAAAAAGCGCTGCCCCGGGCGGCGGAGCGCCACCAGGAGTAATGGGTCGTTTCCAGGACCGAACGTTCCGGCATCGGGTAGTAGAGGCGTTCCCCGGAAGCGGCCACGTAAAATCCGGTTTTCACCGTGCGGAAAAAAATGGAGGCGGCCAGCGCCCGGAAAACGGTTTTGGTGGATTTGCGTTTGTCGTTGCGCACGTCGCGGAGACAATCGCGGATGTGTTCGATTTGCGGATACGGAAGATTGTCGGCCGATCCCTTTTCGGGATCGTCGGCCAGCTCGCCCAGATCGAGATCGCAATACACCACTTTGGGCAACCAGAGCGGTTGTTCCTCCTTGGTCAGCATGTCACCGAAGGCGCCTGGCGCCAGGTTCGAGGCCACCATGGTCCGTTTGGGGCAAATTTCCTGATACATGCGGAGTCCCGGTTCTGCATCGTCGGGCAAGACTCCTTTTTCCAAGGCGAGGGTGCGGCCTTCCTCGGTCACCAGATAAAGTGACCCGAGCACGGATAGGGGAACGTGTTCGAGCACTTTGTAAATCGACACGTAAACGGAGTTTTTCGGCGAACCGTCATCATGGGGCACGCAACGGGAGCGGGCCACGTCGAGGCGGAAATACGGGTGGGAAAAACCGGGGTCCACCTCCATGAAAAGCGCCTGCCCGTGGGCGTGGGCGCGGGGGCCGCTGGCAAGGTAGCGCCCGAACTCGGCGGGCGTCAGTTGGGACAGGATCAGCGCTTCCGGAAAAAGAGACAGATAGAGATGCGTTTTCATGGCCTGTTTTTGCTGTCGTTGTGCCCGGCTGGCCGGGCGTTGTTACGCGGGAGAGTGTAACCGGTTGTCCCCGCCGCCCGCCAACCCTCGCTTGTCTTGAACGGGGCGTTTTTTGCGGTTCCGGCCCGGCGGGTCCGGTCCGCGGTCAACGGGTTTGGCGGCGAACGTATTCCCGGTCGGCGGGGGAAAGATTGTCCATGTGAAGGACTATCACCCGCCCGTCCTCCCGGCGCACGGTGACATGCGGACCCCGCGCCCCCACCAGCACCGCCTCGAGGGTGCGGCCGTCCCGGGACGTCCAGGACCGGGGAATCACCGGTTCGCGCACCGACCAAAGCCGGCGGGAGGCATCATAAAAAAACTCGCCTTGGTTCACCTCGTGCCAAGAGAGCAACTCCCCGACCGTGAGCCCTGGCGACGCCTCGCTGATTCGGGTGATCAGGACGCGCAAATTTTCCCGCCGCTCCTCCGGGCCGGTGTGAATGCCGGGGTGCCGCATCAGTTTTTCCGGCGGCTCCCTCAGCATGGCAAACAATTCCTCAAACGCCCCCGGCACGCCCCATTCGGCCGCCACCGGGGCAAATGCCCGCCGCCCGCTTTCTCCCCGCCGGGCGGCATTCAGCCAGACATCCTCCACGGCCGGGCGCAATAATTCGGGCGGCAGTTGCCGCAAGCTGGCCATCATTCGCTCGGGTGCTTGCGACTGCCGGAACAGGTTGAGCAAAATCTGGTGAAGGTCGGGATCCTCCAGCGAAACGGCCGCTTCGATCCAGACCCGGTTGAGCGGATCCGCCGGGCGCATCGCGGCCTGCCGAAGACGGCGCTCGATTAAATCGCGGATCTCCCGCTGCCACCCGAACCGCAACACCACCGGCATCAATTCCTCGTTTTCCGCCACCGCCCGCAGAAGGAGATCCTTGTGTTCCCGGCCGGCCAATTGGCGCACCGCCCAAAGCACAAAATGGTTGTGGGGAAAATCGGCGTCCAAAAAGGCCAGCAGGCGGGCCATGTTATCAGGCCCCGCTTCGGCGTATTTGCCGACCAACGGATGCCCGCTCCAGAGCGGGCCGTCCACCGGGATGGAGCTCAAGCTGCGAAAATACCCGCGAACCGACCGGGCATCCTCCGGGTTTTCCAACACGATTCGCTCCCATGGTTCCACTTGGCGGGACTCCCCGGCGGTTTCGGGTGCGGCGGTCACCGGACCCGCCGACAGGCAAAGAGCCAGTAGGGCCGTGGCCATTGTGCATATACCGCCCCCTTGGAAGCGGAGTGTTCCGCGGTTACGGCCAATCGGTAATCTCGCCATGATGATTCATGGTGGCGGCCCGCCCGGTTGTCGTCAAGATTTCCCGACACCGGTGGCGAATAAAGTCGAAGCTCCGGTGGGGAGACCACCCGCCCGGCGGGCCACCCCCAACGTTCCATGCCACCCTCTGAAGTGGGGCGCTCCCCTTGCACACCTCGTTCAAGTGCGCCGGGAAAAGGAGCGCCGTGCTTTAGCCGGCGAACGAGGCTCCGACGTTATCACTTGCACACCGCGTTCCGCCCGCTAAAGCAGGGCGCTCCTCCCACTTGCACACCGCATTCCGCCCGCTAAAGCTCCCGCTTGCACAAAGCATGTCCCCGCTAACAACCGCATCCTCGCTTGGTAAATGCGGCCGCTCCCCTTGCGTCTCGCTGCGTTCCTCACCCGGGCAACTTCGGGATG
>PXDN01000243.1 GCA_003566375.1 Opitutia bacterium | reverse complement strand
TTACCGAAAAGACTTTTGACGGGTCGCCGCCCGGCGGGTTCTGTTGGCACAAATGGCTCAAATTCAGCACCCTGGGCTGACTACGTTCCACCCGTTGGCAAAAAGCCGTTTCCCCGGTTTCCCCTTGGAAGCGGCTGCGTCGAAAACAGCCTTTGCGGGGTTGCAATTCCAGCCATGGCGTGCTTCCCTTTATAATATGAAAACGCGTTTGTTCTTTCCCTTCATGGCGGCGCTTCTCCTGTTATCCTCCGCCCATGCCAACCCAACCGCCCCGGATATTCGGACAACCCCACCCGGCATTCAAAAGGGTGACGATTACGCCGCGGTGGTCGCCGAGCTTGGACAACCGAACGGACTGGCCGGATCGGATCAATTTTTGGTTTTATCGTTTAATCGCGGTGAAGTCATCATGCGGCACGGCAAAGTTTCCTCGTTTAACCTGATTTCGGAACAGGAATTGGCCAACCGTCAGGAACGCCAGCAAGCCCGCGAAGCCAGCATGGCCATGGAACGGGAACGGCGGCTGGCCGAGGGCCGCGCTCTTCTCTCCGACCGTGAAAACGACCCTGCCTTCATAGCCCTGCCCGCTTCCGCCCGCCTCGCCTTTTGGGACGCGTTTCGGCAAAAATATCCCGAAATCGACGTGGATTTGCAATACCAAGTGGTTCGAAACGAAGTTCGCCACGAGCGCCGCCAATACCACGCCCAAGTGGAGCGGGAAAGACAGCTTCGCCAATTGGAAGCCCGCGTTCGCCACGCTGAATTGAGAGCCGAAAGCGCCGAGCGGGAGGCCCGCCAAGCCCAGCGCCAACCTACCATCGTGCGCACGCATTCTTACTACCCCGTTTACCACAATCCGCCCCCTTGCAATAAACAAACCAACCAAGGCACCCGCGTGGTGGTGCGTTCCGGATCAACCGGAAATCCCCCCGCCCAAACGCCGCCCGCCAACACCCGGCAACAATTTCTGCGCGAAAGTCTGGCCCACGTCCGCTGAGGAAGAGCTTGACCCGGCGGCTTCATGCGGCTGTTGCCATTCCCAATCGCCAGGGAGACGGATTCCCTGCCACGCCGGGCAGGCGGACGTCTCGCCCGTTCGGCAGGGGCAAATTCCCGCCAGCACCCATCCGGTCCGCACGGCGGTTCCGAACAGGTTGGTTTTGTAGGAGAGGGTTTATCCCTCGACAATTCTGCAGTTGCCTTACCCCGATAAGAAAGTGCTGTTGTCTCCCGACGCGATTCCCCAAATGAAATCCAGCCCGCAACTGCAAAAGCTCTTCCGCGAACAAGGTCCGCTGCTGATTCTCATCGGTTTGATCACGGCGGTTTTCGGGCTGCAATTCTTTTCCGGCGGGGAATGGGCGCGCCCGTTCATGGTGGTCCCCGCGGACGTTGTCTCCGCTTGGGAAGTGGTTCGGGAAGGAAATATGACCCGGTCCGAAGCGGCTGCCTTCGGAACGTTGCTGAGTAGCGCCTTTTTGCACGCCGACATGGAGCACCTGCTCTACAACATGGTGTTTCTTTGGATTTTCGCGGCACTGGCGGCCGAACTGTTGGGTCATGCCCGCATGATCCTGATTTTCATCGTGACCGCCATCGCGGGATCGGTCACCCACACCTTGCTGAACCCCGGTGACGCCATTCCCATGCTCGGCGCTTCCGGGGCGGTCATGGGTTTCGAGGGGGCCTACCTTGGCATGGCCATGCGCTGGCGGTTGCCCGATCCCCATGTCTGGCCGATGGCCCGTCCGATCCCGCCCGCCCAATTGGCCGCCCTGGCGGTGATCGGCATCGTTTTCGATTTCATGGGTATTATGGACCATGGTCAGTCCGGCATCGCCTACGGCGCCCACATCGGCGGGTTTCTGGCCGGTCTGATTCTGGCCGCCACCATCCTCGGGGCTCCCAAAGTTGACAGCGACCGCCGCGGAACTGATTGACACGGACGAATCAAACACCCCCGTTCAGGATTCCGGCCCCCGGTGTGCTCCCGGCTCCCCGGAGAGAAGGGCGGAAAAGGCCCGCAAAGCCGGCTCCAATCCCACCGCCTCCGCCGCCGCGCGCGCCCGTTCAGTGATCGCGGCAAACCGCTCCGGATTTTCACTCCATTCTTCGAGAATCCGCATCAAGGCTTGCCCGCTCTCCTCCTCCACCACCGCGCCGGCACCGTGTCGCCGCACCAGTTCGGCGGCCTCGCAATCCCCCGGCCCGATGAACAGGCAAGGCCGGCCGACCGCCAGTATCCCATACACTTTGCTCGGCACAACCAACCCAACCACCGCCCGCTCCATGGTCGCCACATGGGCGTCGGCAGCCGCCAGCATCACCGGAAGTTGATCAAGCGGCTGGCGCGGCAAAAAGGTCACGTTCGTCAAACCGCGGGCGGCCGCTTGCTCGCGCAACCACGTTTCGCGCGGACCGTTGCCGGCGAAAACCAGCCTAAAGCGGGCGCCCCGGGCCAACAGTTGGGCCGCCGCGCCGAGGATCGCCTCAAAGGGATGGGCCAACCCGAAATTTCCGGAGTACATCAACACGAACTCATCCCGCGACCAACCCCGGGCCGAACGAAAGGCCGCCACGGCATCGTCCGTCGCGCTCCGGATCGGAAACGGCGCCCAGTTCGGAATGACCTTTATCCGGTCGCCCGGCACTCCGCGCGCCCGCACGCGCCGGGCCATGCAGGAGCCGACCGCCACCACCACGTCGTGGCGACGCAGGGCGAAGGTGGACAAACGGGTCAGCAAGCGGGCCGCCCAACTTCCGTTTCGCAACACCCCCAGCTCCACCGCCAGCTCCGGATACAAATCCTGTGCCCAGTGGACGGCCCGGGCGCGCTTGATCCAGCGCAAGGAAGGGGCGAGCAACAATTGCAATGGCGGATCGGTCATCGTCACCACGCAATCGTGACGCGGCAAACGCAACGCCTTCCATCCAAAGATCGGATACAGGCTCCCGTAGGCGAGCGCCCGGCGCCAATGGCTGGAACGGCTGAAGGCCACCCCGGCCACCCGCGCCACGCCGACGCCGTTGCGAACTTCCCAAGCCGGCGAGTCCGGCCGCGACCGGCTGGTCAACACGGTCACCCGCCATCCCTCCGCCGCGAGACCCTCGGCCAAATGGGCCAACAGCTGGCCCGTGGCCAAGTCGTCGGGCGGATAAACCCGGTTGATGAACAAGACCGACGGTGCCCGCGCCTCCGCAGATCGGGTTTCCTCAGCGCTCATGGCTGTCGCGCGCCTCCCCTTTTCCCGGAAAGAAAGCCGGAGGTTCCGTTATGTCCGCTTGCAAAGGTTGTCCAAAAAAAATCATGCAGATCTTCACTTGATTCTCACCGGAACCCTTGCCGTTTCGGCCAACAATGAAAACCGTTTTCTTTGCCAAAGAGCGGGAAACCCTTCAATCCCGGCCTATGGCCGATAACGGACGACACGCCCTCCTTCCCGGCGCGGCAGGGAGACGCCTCCTTAAAGGCTCCGGCCCCGCCAGCCTCCACGGCCGGGTTTATCCCAACGGGGAATCTTCAGGCGGGCGCTGAAAAATCCCATTCCGCAAAGAACGTCAGGCGGCCCGGCACCGCCCATTCGCCCAAAATTGTTTCTTTTGAGGGTTGACCGGCGGGGAAGCGTTCGTTTTGTTTCAGCTTTTCGGATGGGGACGTAGCTCAGTTGGAAGAGCGCCACAATGGCATTGTGGAGGTCGTCGGTTCGATCCCGATCGTCTCCACCATCCTTTACCCCGTTACCCAGCCCACTCAATTGTGGCATCTAACCTGGCTTGATGACCGCCCTCTTAATCCATTCCCCATCCCGAATGATTCAACGGTGCGCACGAATTGAAAGAGGAATGGCGCTTGCGCCAAAGACCGAACCGGAAATCGTTCTTATAACCATGATTCTAAAAGCTCCCCATTATGTGATTTTGAAGTGCGGACACCTGCTCACTTCCGCTTTGCTGGC
>PXDN01000148.1 GCA_003566375.1 Opitutia bacterium | reverse complement strand
CTGGCGTCAAGCGGGAGAAAACTTGAATTTACCCGCGTCAGCCGAAATTCAATCCGTTACCACGGTGCCCGAGGGATTTTTGGCCCTGTTTGCCGGGAACTTGCTGTCATCACCCGACGGGCTCCATTGGCATGCCCAATACATTGACGGCCTGCTCAAGCGGGGTTTGGCGCAAACCGAAGAGGGCATTTTGATCGTGGGCGACGGGGGAAACACCCGCTGGCATGGGGGATTGTTGATCCCCGATGTCCTGGCTCCCGAGTCCGTTTTCTCCTTGGAGGGCCGGGCGACAGCTTTTCGGATTATCGCCAATCACGGGGCCACCCGTCACCGCGCCCTGCCGCTTCCTCCCGGCCTCACGCTGGATGAGGAGACCGGCTGGGTCACCGGGGTGCCCGAGACTTCCGGGACCATGGGGATCCAAGTCGGTGCCGAAAATGCCAGCGGGGCCTCGTTGTTCAGAGAGGTGACCTTGGTCATTGAGCCAGCGGACGGGGCGCCGCCTGTCTTCACGGGGAAAAATGTAGTGCAAGGAACGGTGACAATCCCTTTTGAATGGGAGTTGACCTTGGAAAAGATGGACGCGGCAACTGTATTTGCCGCGCCGGATTTGCCGCCTGGTTTGGAAATCGACCCCCAAACCGGTGTTGTCACGGGAAAACCGACTTTGGTCGGCATCCACGAGTTTGAGGTCATTGCTTCGAACTATTATGGTGAAACCTCCTTCACCGTCCTCATGGCAGTGCGCGACCATCCTTTGGATTTCACCTCGGCGGTCACCATGCAACCCCATCCGCATTCCATGAGGGACGTGGCTTACGGCAACGGACGCTATGTGATTGTCAGTAACCGTGGAGGGATTTGGCACTTTGAAAATCCGGATGAATGGACTTTTGTTGCTCCGACCATTACCGCCGATCTTACGTCGGTCATTCACGCGTTTGACCGTTTCGTGGCCGTCGGCGAATTCGGGGAGGTGCTGGTTTCCGATAACGGCGAAAGTTGGGTAAGACGTTCTTCCGGAGTCACCCACAAGCTGAACGCCATTGCCAAAAGTGAGGATTTTTTGGTGGCGGTGGGAGACCACGGAACTATCACCGTCTCACCGGATGGTTTGGATTGGACTCCCGTGGACTCATCCTTTACGGAGCAATTAAATTCCGTGACCCACGGGAGTGGCGGGTTCGTTGCCGTTGGACACAATGGGACCATCCTTTCCTCGGAGAATGGAATGGAATGGTCAGAACGGGATGCCGGAACAAATCAGATTCTCTGGAGCATCGCTTATGGGAACGGTTTGTTTCTGGCCACGGGTGAATCGGCCACGATTATCGAATCGACTGATGGAATTGAGTGGAAGGAACCACCGGGCATCAATGGTTTGGGGGCCAGCGTGGCCAGTGTTTCTTTTGGTCGGGATGAGTTTGTTTTGATTGGGCCAAACTGGGAGGTTCGGACTTCGAATGACGGAAAAAACTGGTTTCTCCGCACTCCTTTTGTTCAAGGCAATTTCAGACTAATCAAATACGAGGGGGAGCGGTATGTGGTTTTACGGGATTTTAGGGAGGTTTTGGTGACCGACGGGCAATGGCCGCCCCAGGTTCACACGCCCCAAGAACTTGAGGCGTGGAAAGATCTGGAGTTTTCTTATAAAATCGATGTGGAGGGCGTGCATGACGGGTTATGGGTGAGGGGCCTTCCGGATGGACTTGCGCTGGATCCCGAAAACGGTGTGATTTCCGGAATTCCGGAATCGATCGGGGAATTCGAAGTTTTCATCATCGCCGATGGAGAATGGGGACCGTCAGCGGTCTCCGTATTGACTCTGGAGGTGGCTGATCCGGCCGTCCATGCCCCACGAATTGACGGCCACCCGTTGATTTTGGCGCTGGCGGGAGACCCGCTGGAGGAGGTGTTGGAGACGAAAGGCAATTTTAGCGGGGCACAGGTTGCGCTGACCGGTTTGCCGGAGGAGTTGACCTTTGATCCCATGGGCCTCCGCCTGACCGGAGTCCCGGAATCCGCAGGGTATTTTCCTCTTTCCCTGACTGTCGAAAGTCCACTGGGGAATTCGGTGACCACCCTTCACCTCCTGGTGGCGGATGAGTTGTCCCTGCAATCCATGGAGGCCGCCGAACGCGCCGACGGGGTGGTCGGCCATCCTTTCTCGTACCAGGCGGGATTTCCGTCATCCGTTCATGGTTGGGAGGCTTTCGGCTTGCCGCCTGGAGTGTTCCTGGACCCCTCCAGCGGGGCCTTGTCCGGCGATCCGCAGGAGGAGGGAAGGTTTCCGGTATTGCTCAAGGCAACCGCCGGGGATGGCGTGACCGCCTTTGCCGTTCTGATCGACGTGGAGTATTTGCCGCCCACTCTCGTTTCCCCGCCAGTTGACGCGCGGGTCCGGGCCGGTGAACCCGCAAGTTTTTCCGCCCTCGTGATCGGAAGCCACCTTGAGTATGAATGGCGGAAAGACGGGCTGGTTATGACCGATGGCGAGGGTGTTTTCGGCAGTCAAACCAACCCCCTCGTCATCCAATCCGCCGCTCCCAAGCACGCTGGGCTTTACCGGCTTATTGTATCCAATAAACGTGGACAAGTTGCCGACCCGCCCGCTTTACTGACCGTGATGGAGGAGTTCGCGGACTGGGCGGCGAGAAACCTGCCGGGAGGAACCGGGGGCGTGCGGGAGGACTCCCTGGCCAGCGGCCAACCCAACCTTTTGTGGTATGCGGTCGGGGCGGAAGGGGTTTGGCCGTCCCATTTGCCAAGCCTGGAAGCCGGGGAGGGCTGGTTGGAGTTTCGATTCCAAATCAACCGGGCCATGGATGACCATGAAATCCTGGTGGAGGAATCCACCGATTTGCTGGAATGGCGGGTCAGCCCGCGGCCATGGGAATCATTGGGAAGCGTGGAGAACGCGGAGATGTGGAGAATCCGTGTTTTCCCCGCCGAAGAACCCCGCTTTTTCCGGCTCCGGGTGGTCGGGGACTGATTTCGATGGTGGTGTTCATTCCAAACGTTGTCACCGAACGAAATTGTATTGAAAAAACGGAAACGGATTAAACCGGGATCCTTATGTTTTCAGGCAGATTGGCACTCCCGCTTGGGCCAAAAGGGAAAGAATCGGGTATTCGGTTTCCCGCCTGGGGAAAGTAAGCGATCTGCTGAAGAAGGCCAAATGGCCGTCCTTGAAGCCGACAATGCCGCGGAAAGTTTTCAACGGGAAGCCTTCTCCATCCCGCCTGCGGGCCGTTTGCGGTTCAAAACTCCCACACCCGGGGAATGATGATCATGGCGCCTATGAAATAGAGACAATTGAGCGGCAGGCCGACTTTCACGAAATCCATGAAACGGTAGCCGCCCACTCCGTACACGTAGGTGTTGGTTTGGTAGCCGATCGGGGTGGCGAAACTGGCGGAGGCGGCGATGGCGATGGCGATCAAGTAGGGGCGCACGCTCACCCCCAGCGATTCCGCGATGCCGAAGGCGATCACCGCCAGCAGCACCGCCGCCGCGTTGTTGGTGAGGATTTCAGTCAGCATATTGGTGATGAGATACACGCAGGCCAGCATGACCAGCGGTTTCCATAACTCCGGCACGAAGTGGGTAACCCCCGTGGTGATGGCTTTGGCCAAATATTGGGAGGCACCGTTTTCCTCCATGGCCATGGCAAACGCCAGCATCCCGAAAATCAGGAAAATCAGGTTCCACTGCACCGCCGCGTAACCATCCTTCGGTTTCAGGCAGTTGGTCAGGAAAATGAAGACCACCCCGACCATGGCGGTCAGGACGATGGGAACGTCGGTGGTCGAGGCGATGCCGACCACCGACGCGATGGTCCCGGCCACCAGCGGAAGTTTCTTCCCGCTCTTCTCCGCTTTGACCGCCGGCCGGTCGAGGAGGAGGATGTCCTCCGAACTGCGGATGTGCTGCACGGCCTGTTCGGTGCCGAGCATCAGCAGGGTGTCGCCGAATTCCAG
>PXDN01000102.1 GCA_003566375.1 Opitutia bacterium | reverse complement strand
GCCGGCTCGGCCGCCATCCGCTACCTGCGGGTCCATGCCGGCGATTACAACCTGAGTGACCGCATCGGCGCCCTCGGCCACTCGAAATCCTCCTACAGCGTGGTTCGCCTCGCCGATCCCCGCCATCCCGATCAAGAGGAACAAAGCCAATTCAGCGGCTTTCCCGACGGTTCTCCCGAACCCCAACCGTGGCCGTCGGCTTCCAGCGAAGTCCATGTCGCCTTCGCCTCCATGGGAGACGGCACCCGGCGTCTCCGATACTTCACCGAACACCTTGCCCCGACCGTTATCGCCGCGGGGCGCTTTGATCACTTCAACCACTGGGACGCTTTTCCCCCGTTGGTGGCGGCCTGCGAAAACCGGGATGTCCACCACCTCGCCCTGTGGATGGAGGACCTTGGCCACGACCGCCCTTTTGGCGTGGATCTAACCACCGGTCTCGAGCGCAACCGGTTCATCCGTTCCTTCTTCGCCCAGCACCTTCATCCGGGAGGGGATGACGGGTTGGACGTCTTGTTCATGCTGCCGCGGGCGGACCGCGACCATGTGCCGCTGGACGGGGTCACCCGCATCCTCGTCCCCGATGAGGAACTGCCCGACGACATGCACGGCATTTCCCCCCGCCGTCCGATCACGGTGCGGTTTGCCCGTTCCATCGACACCGCTTCCGTGGCCGACCGGCTCCAGGTGCTGCGGGCCTCCACCGGGGAGCCGGTTCCCGGGAACTGGTCGCCGTCTCTGCAAGACAGCCGTTTTGAGTTCAACCCGGAGCATCCGTTGCTTCCCGACACGGTTTACACGGTGCACGCGGCGGCCGGCATTCGCGACCGGGAGGGGAGGGGGCTGGGGCGTTCCCGCGCCCAAAACTTCCGCACCATGGTGAAAGGCGGGGATCCCGGCGCTTTTTTGTGGCGGTTCGGAAACGATTACGACGGGGACGGCGGGTTTCTGACCGCCGCGGAATGGAACCGGGAAGAGGAGGGCAAGGATGGACGGGCCCCGGGCGTTTGGTCCCTTGAGCCGGACGCCCTGCGTTTTTATCTGCCCCCCTTGGACCCGGACGGCCCCTCCAACAACTACACCGACGCGGGGGCGCTCGTTTCGATGGCCGACACCTTCCTGCTTCCCGACCATGATTTTCTCGTCCGCCTGACCGGTGAAATTGTCAGCATCGGCCATGACTGGAATCGCTTCGGCATTGTGGCCCTGGCCGATGCCAAACTCGGGGCGGAAGGGTTTTACAATGCCAGCGAATACTACTCCGCCCGCCTGCACCGGCCGACCACCGGAGCCCGCACCCTCCGCATCGGGTCCACCGTAAACAACACCAGCGGGGAAGCGTTCGCGCTGCCCCATTCGCTCCCGTCCGGAGAATTCACGCTCACTCTGACCGGCACCCGGCATTCCGATAATCGCCTGTTGATGGAATTGGAACTGGAGCATGCCGATCACCCCGGGGAAAAATGGACCACCTCCAGCGGCCTGATTTCGGATCCGCTGGAAGGGGCATGGTTTGGATTCGGCGGTCGATTCCGGTCCAGCGGGAATACCGCCACCGAGGTGCGGGTAACCGAGTTTTCAATACAGGTGCCCGGATCGAATGGCATTCCGGACCATGTTTTTGTGGAGGCCGCGCTGGCGGACGACTCCACCGGGGACGGGTTGCCGGATTGGTGGGTGAAGGAATTTTTTGGATCACCCGCCGCCATCCACGGTGACGATCCCGCTCCGGACGGGTCGGGATGGACCGTGCGCGGGCATTATCTCGCCGGCACGAGTCCGACCGATCCGGGTTCCGTTTTGCGCCTCTCGCTGGAAGGGGTGGAAACGGAGGAGGACCGGCGTTTGCGATTGCGGTGGCCGAGCGCGCCCGGACGGCTGTATTGGATTGAACAGGCGGACGCGGCGGCGGTTATGGCGGGGGACTGGCTTTCGGGAACCGTGATTTCCGCCACTCCGCCGCGCAACGAGTTGCTGGTGCCATGGGAATCCGGGGCTTGGCCGGAGGCCGCGTTTTTCCGCCTCCGGGCCGGACTCGATCCGCAGGCATTCCCGTGATCCGGCCGGCCGGTTTGTACAGGTACAAAAAGGAATCACTCGAACCCCCGCTCCCCGTCATTAAAAAACTTATACTTAAGGATACGATTTCTTCGATTGTCCCTGAACAAAGGTAAATTCCCATTTCAACCCAAACCTCCCAAACCACCAAACCCATGACCAAGCCCAAGCTCTTTCCGTTGTTTTTTTCCGCGTTGCTCCTTTCCCTGGCTCCCGTCTTGTCGGTCCAAGGATCGCAGGTGATTCTTTTGGATGATTTTTCCACCGGCCACCGGAACGTGCAAAATCCGCCCAATCAGTCGGCATGGTTCGCCGCGGGACCGGGTAACCGGCTTTTCGCCGATGCCGCCGACGGAGGCTCCCTTACCCTGAACCAAGTCAACAGCGGGGGCGCCAACACAGGTGCCCTGACTTATTTTACAAACGCCGGAGCCATGGAGCTTCCTCCGGGCGGCTCCCTGACGGTGAGGTTCGATTTTCAGGTCAGCGGCGTTTTCGACAGCGGCGACAACCGCCTGTGGGTCGGCCTGTTCAATTCCCACGGCAGCCGCCTGGTGCAAGACGAAGAGGTGACCGCCGCGGGTGTTTCTCCCGGCAACCGCTTCATGCAACTGGACAAATTCGCGCCCTACACCGGATACGAGGCGGCGTTCAACATCGACCGCAATCCCGCGTGGGAGAGCAAGACCGATTCCACCAACAGCCGTATTTACCGCCGCCCTGATAACGCCAACGAACGGATTTTCACCACTTCCGGCGCCGCGGGATTGGGCACGGCAGATCCCGAGGAGATGCGCCAGGTTTACCTGATGGACGACACCCTCTACCGCTTGGAATTTACGGTCGAGCGTTTCACCATGGCCGACCAGATCCGCGCCACCTTGACCTTGACCGGTGGCAATCTTCCGCCGGGGGGCCAGACCATGACCGGAACCGATCCCCAAATGGTGGAAAACTCCTTTGACACTTTCGGCATTTGGCAGAGTCGGTTTGTGACCAGCGAGGCCACCTTCTCCGGAGAATTAGTTTTACAAAACTTCGAAGTGGCTTATGTCCCGGAACCTTCCACCCAAGCCCTGATTTTCGCGGTATTCGCCATGGCCGCGGCAGCCGTGTCGCGGCTGCGCCGGAGGACACGCCTTTGATTCGGAAACGGATGGCTTTCGCCGCCATGGCGGCGGCAGTTTGGGCAACCAGCACCCCCGCGGGAGCGGGCGGAGATTCACTTGCCGGCTTCGACGCCGGAGACCCCGGAACGCTGGTCATCCAGGCATCCCTTCCGATCTATCTCGGTCCGGACGAGCCGGACCCGATCCTGCGGGCGGTGGAGGATTTGCAGCGGGATTTCCGCAACGTGTTGGGCCGCGCGTTTCCGCTTGTTCGGGATAAGGACCTATTGGGCGGCGGCCCGGCCATCCTGGTCGTCGGCCCTTCCAGTGACGTTACCACCGGGTCGGACCGTTGGGTGGAAGGGTGGGAGGCTCACCGCGTTTTTGTCGAGCCGGCCGGGGAGCATCCCCGCATTGTCCTGCAAGGGGCGGACACCCGCGGCGCCATCTACGCGGTGTATTCGTTTTCGGAGCACATTTTGGGCATACCCCCATCCTGGGTCTGGACCTCCCATCAAGTGGATCGAAGGCAGCGGGTGGAGGTGCCCCTTTCCACCGATTTGCATTTTGGTTCTCCGCATGTGAAATGGCGCGTCTGGTTTCCCAACGACCAGGATTATCTGGAGCCTTGGAAAGCGGTGGGTAGCAACCGCAGCCTGGTGGCCGAAACCCTGCTGCGGTTGAAGCTCAATGCCTGGGACACCGGTTCGATCCTGAACGAATCGGTCACCGGCATCGTGGCCGATGTCCGCACCGCGCGGGACCACGGGATCGTGGTTCTCTCGACCCACACCACGCCCCTTGGCGTCCGGGTGGAGCAGACCCGTTGGAACAACTACTGGACGAATATCCGCGGCCAGGAACCGCCCGCCCTGCTGCTGGCCAACAAGGAGGCGCTCATCGACTACTGGCGGCACGGATTGTTGACCGTGTTGGGGGAGAATTTGGAAACAGTCTGGACCGTGACCTTCCGCGGCCACGGGGATGTCGGGTTCTGGAATTCATACCCCGACGCTCCCGCCGGCGATGCCGCGCGGGCTGCGGTGATTCAGGAGATGATCGGGCATCAACTCGACCTGCTGGCCGAACACGTTGGGGAGGACGCGGTCGTCCGCATTCCGCTCTACAATGAAATGTCGGATTATTTTTTGGCCGGCCTCCTCGAGTTGCCCGCCGGAGAGAACTTCCTTTGGAATCTGGTTGCCGCGCGCCGGGACCATTATCCTCCGGCGGGAGTTTTCGACATGAATTTCCCCGCCGACCAGCCGCTGGGTCTTTATTTCAACATCCAATTCACCTCCACCGGATCCCATGTTGTCCAAGGGGAGGGGCCGTGGAAAATGGAAGCGAACTTCCGCGCCATTGAAGGATTGAACCCTCCGCCGTTGGGCCTCTCGATGGTCAACACCGGGAACATCCGTGAATTCATTCCCGAACTGGAGGCCAACGCCAGCATGATGTGGGATTTCAACGGATTTGACGCGACTGCCTTCATGGAGGAGTTTTGCGCCCGGTATTTCGGGGAGGAACACGGACCGGAGGCGGCTCTGCTTTACCGGGATTTCTTTCACTCCTACTGGGAACAGCGCCCACCCACCATCGATGGATTCGAACGGCAGTTCATTTTCCACGACCTCCGCTTTTCCCGTGCCATGAGGGAGATTCTGACGCATGTGGAGCAAGGACGGCAGACGGTGGAGCCGCTGGGCAACATGGATTTTTACCGCGTCGATCCGGCTCATTCCGGCTCGGCCAACACGCTCGACGCGATCTTGGCCGGCACCGCCGCTTCCCTGCGCAAATTGGAGGAAATCGCCGGTCGGGCGGACGATTTGCGGGACCGGTTGGAGCCCGGGCGGCGCGTGTTTTTCAACGATAACCTCCGGGGGCAAATCCACTTCATGCTACGGCTCAACGAATCCTTGCACCAACTCGCCCTCGCCCTGCGCCACGTAAACAATCCCTGGCGGAAAGAACGCCACGCCGCCGCCGCGCATCGGGCATTCACCGAGGCGCGGGACGTTCTCCGCCAAGCCGAGCACGGGCGGTTTGCGAATTGGTATCCCCGTCCCGGGGATCGCGACCTTTTTCATTTCAATGCCATTGAAAGCCGCATGGAAAACCTCCACGAAGGTGGCGGTCCGCTTCCGGTGACCACCGCCTTCAATGATGATTTGCCGGATCACCGGCTGCTCTGGGAGACCGACTTCAGTTCCGCAGCGGGGTGGGGCAACATCACCGGCGGGCGGGGTTTCATCGACACGTCGCAGCAGGTCTTGAGCAGCCTGCACGATGGGATAGCCGGGCCATTCGCCACCTTGGGACACGCGGCGGTTCTTGGGGATCACCTTGATTTGGAGGCCGGCGAACGGACGGTCACCGCTCTTCACTTCAACGGGCGGTTTGACGGCGTTGATTCCACGGATCTGATTTGGGTTCGTCTTCGGTCGGCCAACCCGCGGGGAACAATGCCCAACATCGCGGCCGGGCTCCGGGGGAACGGAACCTTGACCGCCATGGGCATCGGCTCCCACGAGCGTTTGTTGACCAGTTCAGGGAACACCTCCCTGGCCGCGGGGGATATTTCCGGAGTGTCGGTCAGCCAAGGGGACGACTTCCTTCAATACCGGCTGGTCATGGAAACCTTGGCCGGGGCCGGAACCATGAAACTCACTTTTGACTGGTTCGACGTTGAATCCGGAGAGTGGCTAACGGCCAGTTCCCTCGAAATCCCCGGCTACCGGGATCTGTTGGGGGAGCCCGCTCATTCCCGGTTCGATCAGCTCAGTGTCTTTTTCCGCACTCCGGGTGAGTATGTCAGCGACCTGGCCATCACCCAATGGACCGGGGAGGGGCCGCCCAACGCTTACGACGCATGGAGAGCTTCCAAGTTTGCCCCGGAGGATGTCATTGACGACCTGATTAGCGGACCCTTGGCCGATCCCGACCGGGACGGCATTTCGAATCTCCTTGAATTCGCCTTGGGGGGAAATCCATGGATTCCCCGCGACGCTTTCGCGCCCGAACTGGTTTCCGCTGAATCAGGCGCGGGACCGGGGTTGCGGTTCTTCCGCGCAAGGGACGCCTCCGGCGCGGTTCGTTACGAGGTCCAGGCATCCGTGGACCTGAATGTGTGGGAGACGGTTTGGAGCAGTCTGGACCACCCGTATTCATCTTACGATGACACGGAGCGGGTCACGGTCGTGGATGATCGCGCCGGCGCCCGGCGTTTCCTCCGCCTGCGGGTCTCGCTGGTTGAATGAACGGGGAAGCCCAAACGAGCCCTTCGGCTTCAGCTGATAACCAACAACTTTATGGCCATGCATCACAAATCACCTCTTTCCCGGCGCGGTTTTTTTAAGAAAAGCTCCGTGGCGGCGGCGGCCCTGCTGCCCGCCACGTTCGCGGGCGCCTCGGTTGACCGGTCGGGGAGCGCGAAACCCGCGCGTTTCCCCGTTACCGATTTCGGAGCCGCGGGGGACGGCGAAACCCTCGATACCCCGGCCCTGCAAGCCGCCATCGACGCCTGCGCGGAGGCCGGGGGCGGGGAGGTTCTCTTTCCTCCCGGACGTTACCTGAGCACCGCCTTGTTCATCCGGGGTGACGATGTCACCTTGCGGCTGGAGGAGGGGGCCGTTTTGCGGGTCTCGCTCGATTTCAGCTCCTATCCAAACGGCCACCGGCGTCTTTTGTATGCCGACCGCGTCCGCAATGTCGGATTGGCCGGCCGGGGAATGATTGATTTGCGCGGGGATGAAATGACTGTGGAAAACCGCCTCGCCTGGGTCATGATTTTCCACGAATGTTCGGGGGTCTCGGTGCGGGACATCCGGATCACCGGAAGTCCGAATTGGACCCTGGTCTTCCGCTCCTGCGACAATGTGACGGTCACCGGGGTGACCATCGACCGGGGTGCCCTGATCAATGCGGACGGCATCAACCTTCTTTCCTGCGCGAACGTCCGTGTTTCCGACTGCGACATCGACACCGACGACGATGCCATCGTCATAAAATCCCGCAACGAGCGCCTGCTGCGGGACACCCGCAATATCCTGATCGAGAACTGCGTCTTGGCTTCCTCATCCAACGCGTTGAAGATCGGCACCGAAACCCGGCGCGATTTTTACAATGTCATCATGCGGAATTGCACCATCCGGGCTCCTGGCCGGGGACGGCGTGAACGTGGCATTTCGGGAATCGCTCTCATCAGCGATGACGGGGGCAACCTCCACAATATCCTGGCCGAAAACATCCGCATGTCCGGAGTGCAGGCCGGTTTTTTCATCCGCGTCAACCGTCGGTTGCGGGGTGACCGGGATCGTCCCGGGAGCATTTCCAACGTTGTTTTCGACGGCATCACGGTGGAAGACCAAACCATCGCTTCCTCCATCATGGGACTACCGGATTTCGAAGGCCGCCCCGCCTCGGCCGGTCCCGGCATTCAGTTGCGAAATGTAAAGATCGTTTCCATCGCCGGCGGGAGCGCGGAGGACGCGCGGAGGGAACCTCCCGAACGGGAGACCAACTATCCCGACGCCATCCATTTTGGAACCTTTCCCGCCCATGGCCTCTATGTTCGGCACGCAGGGGGAATTCGCCTCGGACCGAACGCGGTTTTCTCCAGCGCGGTGCCGGACGAGCGCCCTCCGGTGAAAATCGAGAGCACCGCCGAGGTGGAGACGGTTCCGTAAAACGCCGTTTTGCCCGAAGGATTCCGATCGGAGGCAACAATTCGCATCCCGGTGGGTTGGAGCGCGGTAAAGTCAGGCGCCCGGCAAGGTGTCCCTGATCGGACCGGTGACGGGACGGACGGTCCGGCCCGGAACCCATTCACCGTCGATCAGGGTTCTGCGGGGGAGGGTGGGAAGACCGAGTTCGTTGCGGTGCAGCATGGCGGTTAACACGTCGATGGCCGTGGCTCCGATCTCCGCGGAGTGTTCGTGGATTCCGGACATATCCCCATCCAACGGCACATTTGACACCACCGCCAAGCCGATGTCGCCGGGAATCTTCCGTCCCATGTCCGCGCACCATTGGCGGATGGAGCTGGACAACCGCCGCCCTTCCGTCACCACCGCGTCCGGCCCGTTGACCTCCGCCCATTGGCAAAACCGCCGCCGTTCGGAATGTTTGAGCAAAAGCGGCGGAATGTCGTGTTTTCCGCCGTGGGCGCGTTGATCAATGAGAAAGGCCGCCAGCCAGGCGTTTTCCACGCGGGCGTTGGTTTCGGGCGTGAGGGCGAAGCCGATTCTCTGGTAACCGAGCCCCCGAAGGCGGTTCAGCAGCGTGGTCATTGACCGCAAATGCGAGCAGGCAACCATGTGCAAACGGGGTGCGGAAATCGAATAGCCAATGGTCACCGCCGCATGGCGGAACCATGGCAAGTCAACCGGCCGGTGGGGCACCGGCTGGGGGGCGAGGACCAGGCCGCGGATGTTGCGCGCGTGCAGGATTTGAGCAAAACGCCCGCGGCTCATTCCGGATTCGCCCATCCAAAGGTGCTCCAGCCGGTACCCCAGGTTTTCGGCGCGCCGGGCAGCCCCGTCAAAATAATGGTCATAGACCGGAGAATTCCGCCGCCAGGCGTCGAAGGTGTCCCAGTTGGTCACCCAGGCGAGGGTTTCCACCGCGGCGGGCGGTCGCCCGTGCCGATACCCGGAGAGAGCGGTCAAGGCCGGATCGGGGCGGTAGCCGAGTTTCTCCGCCAGTTGGCGCACCCGTTGCCGCGTCGCCGCGGCCATGCCGGGGTGGTTGCGCAACGCCAGGGAAACCGCGGATTTTGACAAGCCCGCGGCTTCGGCAATGTCCTTCAGGGTGACGCGCCTGCTGCTTTCATTCATCAACAACCGATCATGGCCGAATTCGCCGGAGTTGGGCAAGGGCGGTTTTGTACAGGTACAAACAACAACCGCTCGCCGTACCGCCAAATTTGTTACATCTGAATTCCAATTCTCTTTAATCCCTCATGTTTCGGAAACCCTGTTGTCCGATTTCCATTCTCCACGAACGATGAATAATACGCCAATCCCCTTCGGCAAAACCGTTGCCGCCTTCACTTCCTTTCTGCTTGCCGGATCGTCCCTTTCTCCCGGTGCCGGCCTAATCACAAGCGGGTTCCCGGACGACCTTCCGGGGCACGTGCTGCTGTGGGAAACCGATTTCACCACCCGTGACGGATGGGGAAACGTTTCCCCGACTTCCCGCGGTCAAATCGACGAGGATGCCGGGTTGCTTTTCACCCAATCGGACGGCATCGCCGGTCCATTCGCGACATTGGCCAATGCCGCCGTGCTGGGTGAGCGGCTCGATTTGGAGGTGGGCGAAGTCACCACCACGGTTCTTTATTTCAACGGCCGGTTCGACGGCGACGCCTCCACCGACACCCTGTGGGTTCGATTCCGTGCCGGAAACCCCCGCGGGCCGATGCCCAACATTGCGGTGGGTATCCGGGGTGATGGCACCATGCTGGCCCTTGGCATGGGTTCACAGGAACGGTTGCTCACATCGGGAGACCATGTTTCGGCCGCCAATCGTGATGTTGCCGGGGTCAACGTCAGTCTGGGAGAAGATTTCCAGCAATACCGTTTGGTTATGATTGCGAACCTCCAATCGGGAAACCTGACTTTGCGTTTCGATCAATTCACGGATAACGGGGCGGGTTGGGACGAAGTCGATTCCATCGACATCCCCGACTACAAAAGTCTCCTTGGCGAAGGCGAGCCCCACTCTTTCTTGGATCAACTCAGCGTTTTTTTCCGCACCACCGGGGAAGCCGTCAGCGATCTGGCCATAACCCGCCGCGCCACCGGGGTGCCCTTGGAAAAGCCATTTTTCCTTCCGCTTGGAACCGCGGGAGGTCGTGAACCGGGAGATGAATTGGAAACCGTCGGTGACGGTTGGCAATTGTCGGCGGAGGCGCTGCGTTTGACCGCCGCTTCCACTTCATATCAGAACGAACTGGCCACGGCGGAAGTGGTGAACGTGGAGCCCGGTGACGGTTTTGCCCTGCGCAACCGCGTCACTTTGACCAGCCTGAACCCGGCGACTTCCGAGACCGCGGTGGTCCAGGTGTTGATGGCTCCCGCTTCCGGTTTCAATCCCGCCGGAAATGATTTTTACACCGCCCAGTGGCGGCCGTTTGTCCCCGGAGGCGGCGCGCTGGAAATCCGCGAAGGCCTGACCGGCTCCATCGCGGCCCAGATTCCGTGGACCGGGCTGGCCCCTTCCGCGGGCGATCCCGCGGCGGGCATTGGGTCCACCTTTGTCATGGAAACGCGCGGAGTTGCCGGTTTCAGCGGGGAGATTGAGCTGACTTTCCGCCTGTCCGACGAAAACGGGCACACCGTTTCGGTCGGCGCCACCGTTTTCCCTTCCCAAGTGGGCAACCGTTTTGGGTTTGGCGCCCGGCACCGGGCCGCGGAAGAGGCGGTTTGGGATTTCCAGGACTTTGGCATGACCCGTCCTGAACTCTTGGATTTCGAACCGATGGAAGCGCCGTTCGCCATGGAATTCGGCACCGCCCCCGAAAGGGACGGTGTGGAGGGGCTGTTGGCCAATCATCCGCGCCCGGAGGATTGGAATCTGCGCTGGGACGCACTGGAATTCGAACGCAACGATGGCAACTTTGAAACATCATCCACCTCCGCGGTGGTGGCCAACATCGTTCCGGGTCAGGATTTCACCCTGGAAGCGGAGTTCACCCCGCAGTTCCTCTCGGGTGGCAATTTGAACCGCGTCGGTTTTCTGGTGCTCGGGCGAGCCCATGAACCCTTCGAGGCTCCGTTTGATCCGGCGGTCGATCCGCTTTACTACAGTTTGCAATGGATGCCCCGGCAAAGCAATGAAGAGTCCAGCTTGCGAATCCGGCGGGGGTTTAACGGGAGCAACTTGCCTGGCTCGCCCACCGTGGTCTGGGAGGGCCTGCATCCAAACGAAACCGATCCGTGGAGCGGACTGGGGCAGGTCTATCACATGAAAGCCGAAGGCGTTTACGATGCGGCCGGCGGTTTGGAACTCACGTTCACCCTGACCGACTCCGGCGGCCACTCCCAAACCGTGACCGCCGGGATTCCCGAGCCCATCGAGGGGAACGTGTTTGGCATCGGAGGACGGATGCGGGCGAACGAACTTCCGTTGTTTGCCTTCCACAATTTCTCCATGGAGCTTGGAGAGGCGCCGTCCACCGACGGTTTTGATGCCTGGCGGGCACTGCATTTCACGACTTCCCAGTTGACCGATCCCGGCGTTTCGGGACCGCTGGCCGCTCCTGCCGGAGACGGGACCGCCAATTTGTTAAAATATGCCGCCGGCCTTCCGGCCTGGGCTTCGGTCGCTCCCGGTTCGCTGGCGGTGGCCTCCGTGGCGGAGGGGGAATTGCGGCTCGCGTACTCCGAACTGCGCGGGGCGCCCGACTTGGAATTTCTGGTGGAGGTCTCCTCCGACTTGATCCATTGGACAGCGGGAGGGGAGCATGTCGGGGAGGTTTCGCGCGAGTCGAATGGCGACGTGGACCACGTTGTGGTTCGGTCGCTTGCGCCCATGGCGGAGAAGGGGTTCATTCGGCTGACAATCCGCCGGCCATGAAAGGAGTCACGGGATGAAACGTAAAATCCAAGGAAAGCGTCACGCAACGGGGTCGGTTCAACGGAGGCGGCCTGCCGGCTTCACCCTCATTGAGCTGCTGACGGTTATCGCCATCATCGGCATTCTCGCCGCCATTTTGATTCCGGTTGTCGGTTCGGTTCGAGAAAGCGCCCGCGGGTCCAAATGCGTCGGCAACCTGCGTGCTCTCGGCCTGGCCATGATTGTGTATTTGGACGAGAACGAGCAGCGGATTGAGATGTGGAGGCAGGGCGGCGGCGGATCGGGCGGTTTGATGTGGGCGAATCAGTTGGAGGACGGCGGCTACCTCGGTTCGCGGGAGATTCTTTATTGCCCCTCGCGGCATCCATTTGAATGGGATGAACCCGGTTCCTGGCCATGGAACTGGAGAACCTACGGGTTTAACATGATTCCCGGGGAGGGTGGGGTGGAAAGCGGAGGAAACCTGTTTCGGCTTAACGTCAATTTCATTGAAGACGCATCCCGGCATTTTCTTTTTTCCGACAGCTTTAAGGTCTCCAACAGCAGCGGGTCGGTGGCCGACGGAGAAAGCCAGCGGTTCCGCATTCCCTCGTGGGCTCCCAGCCCCAACGACGGAGGTGTTCACACCCGCCATGGAGGCCGGGCCAACATGGTCTTTCTCGACGGACGCGTGGAAGGCATGGATCCCCGCCAACTCCGCCAACTCGGCTTCATGACCTACGTGAACGAAAACGACCGCAACACCCGCGTCCCCCACAATTGAACAGGCTACCGCCGCTTTTATAAGGGGCCTTGTCAGGCTGGCCTTTCAACAGCCTGACTAAGGTGGACGTTTCCATCGCGCAGGCTTGGGTTGAGGCGGCTTGGCGAACGGCTTCAAATCAGGTGCGGGAAGGGTCGGCACGATTTTTATCGGCATCCGTGTGCCGGGCTTATGATTGCCTTTACCCCGATTGCCTCCGGCGATCCATCTTGTTCGGCCACCCTCCGATGGGTAGATTCATCCGGTTTCCCGTGACCCGTTTGGCCGCGGCCAGAGCCTGCCTGAACAAACCGGAAGAGGATAAATAAGTTGAACTTCGAGGGGATTCTTGCATGGTGCCCCACCATGAGCCTTTCTTTGTCCTGCAATGGGTTTCCGTTGTCCGTATCTGAACAAACCTTTGGCGGGCTGCGGCGGACATCACCCGGCACGGATGCCGATTCCCTGCGCGCCCGCATGGAGGAGGACGGGTATCTGTTTTTGCCCGCCCTGCTGGACAGGGAAAACGTCGGGCGGGCCAGATTGTCCGTCTTGGAGCGCTTGAGCCGGGAAGAGAATCTGCTCGACCCCGGCCGGCCGTTGGAGGAAGGAGCGTTGTTGCCCGGGGCCAAAATCAAAGTGAACACCGATTTCACGGCGGGGGATCCCCATGTGGAGGCGGTTCTTTACCAAGGGGAAATGATGGCGTTTTTCCGGCGCTTTCTCGGCGGGGAAATTCTGCATTTCGACTACACCTGGTTTCGGGCCAAAGACCGGGGCAACGGCACCCGTCCGCATTGCGACATTGTTTACATGGGACGGGGCACCCGGCGGCTGTTCACCGCTTGGGCGCCCTTTGGCGACATTCCGGTGGAGCAGGGTGGGCTCATCCTTTTGGAAAAATCCCACCTGAAAGGAGAGCAACTGCGCGCCTATTTGGAAAGCGACGTGGACACTTATTGCGAAAACGGGGAAGACGGAAAACCAGCCAAGCCGTTCGACGGGGCTCTTGGGGATGACGCGGAGCGGGTGCGGTCCAGTCTGGGCGGTCGTTGGTTAACGGAGGATTTCCACATGGGCGACGTTCTGATTTTCGGAATGGGCACCGTGCACGCCGGATTGGACAATCGCGTGGACCGCCTGCGCCTCTCCAGTGACAGCCGCTACCAACTCGCCTCCGAACCGGCCGACGAGCGTTGGATTGGCGAAAACCCGCCCGCCCACGGACCCCTTGCGAAAAAAGGGGTGATTTGTTGAATCCACGACACCGTTTAGGGGGGCGCCCTGGTTTAATTGCCATGGTGAATGTGTCTTCCCGCCGCTCACCACGGTATCGCAAGGGGTTTCTTTTAAAACACCATGACGGATCGTATTCAAAAGTTATTGACGATGGCTCGACCTTTGGTGATCGCCCACCGGGGCTTCAGCCAAGTCGCTCCTGAAAACACCGAACCGGCGTTCCGGCTGGCTTTGCAAGCCTCGCCGGATCTGGTCGAGTTGGATTATTATCACAGCGCCGACGGCGTGCCGGTGGTCTTTCACGACCGCACCACTGGAAGGACCACGGACGCCGCCGCGGTTTTCGGGCGGGCGGACATTCCCATAGCGGCCAAGCGGTGGGAGGAGCTTCGCCGCCTCGACGCGGGATCGTGGTTTGGCCCGGGTTTTGCCGGAACCCGGTTGTTGCGGCTGGAGGAGGCGCTGGATGTGATCCAGCCCGGAGCGGTGACCTTAATCGAGCACAAGGCAGGGGACGCCGCCACCTTGCACGGTTTGTTGCAAGCGCAAGGGCTGCTCGGAGAGGTGGTGGTTCAGTCGTTCGAATGGGATTTTCTCACCGATTTTCACGCTTTGGCTCCGGAGGTCCCCCTCGGCGCGCTCGGGCCGCCCCAGTTTTGGGAGGGGCACCGGCTGAATGAAGACGAGCGGGCATTGAGTGAAGCGTGGCTGGACCGGATGGCGGCAACCGGGGCGTCCGTGGCCGCGTGGAATACCCGGGTGGACCGGGCCGCCGTGGCCGCGGCCGCGGATCGGGGGATCAAAGTCTGGAGCTATGTTATCAATGATGTGGATACAGCCGGGCAAATGCTGGCGGCGGGAGTCAACGGATTGATCGGAGACAATCCGGCATTGCTTTGGAAGGCGCTGGCGGTGAATAAACCCGCCGAATGAGGAAGTCGGGTGAAGCCACCAACTGCCGGAAAACCAAATTAAGGCTGGAGAATTTAGAGAGCGTTGTCGCCGGACCAGAAGACGGAATTGCGGGCCTCGCCGGCCCCGGGAAATTGGCCGCGGCCCAATCGCTCGACATGCCCGTCAAAGAACAGAAAATTGGCGGTTTCGTTGTGGGGCAGCACGCCGAAGCGGTTGAAGTAAAAACTCTCGTTGGCATACCAGTAGTAGTCTTCCACAATCGCCACCGTGCGGGAGGGCGCGTTCATCTGGTCAACCGGGGTGGGCAGGCGCGCGTTGCGGTCAATCGCCGCCATGGTGTTGAGGGCGTAATGATAACGGGCGGAGGCGAAGTTTTCCGCACTTCCACTGACAAACATGCTGGCCGGGGCACTGCGGGCGTCGGGGAAGCTGTTGAAGCGGGTCGGGCAGTGAAACACGTTTTCCACCGCGCTGTTTGAAGTCACGGTGTTGTCCGGCACCCGCAAGGTTGAGAGCGAATCATAGACGTAGGGCCAAACCACGTAGAAATAAGTGCTGGCCAGGCTGGTGGCGCCGCCTCCTCCTGCGGCTTCGTGGCGCAGGTCGTCACGTCCCGGAGGGGCAAACCCGTCGTTGTCGCTGACGTACATCAGCAGCCCTTGCCCGATTTGCCGCATGTTGGAGGTGCATTGGGAGGCGCGGGCGCTTTCACGGACCGCTCCAACGACCGGGATCAGGATGGCGGCCAAAATGCCGATAATGGCGATGACCGTGAGCAGCTCGATCAGAGTGAACGCGCCCCGGCGGGCGGGATGGGAAAAAGTCTTTTTCATGGCGAGGTGAGTGCTGAGTGAATCGGTATGGAACTGGATCGCAAGTGTGCTAGAACATTTATGGTTCAATGAAAACCGTCGGGAAGTGAGTTGTCAAACGGTAAGTCAGAAATCAAATTTTTCAATGATTGTTGGTTTTGGCACACATAGTGCTTGTTTCCGGATGTGCGCTTTGACCGCGTGCTATTAGAAACCAAATAACAACACCTATACCTATGAAACACAAACTTGGTTCAGCCCTCTGTATCGCAGCCGCGCTTCCCATCGGGGTAACGGCCGCTCTCACACCGCCTGAAATCAGTGTGACCAGTGACATCACCTTCGCCTCGGAATATGTGTTCCGGGGGATTGAATTCGCCGACAATTCGTTCCAGCCCTCCGTGGAAGTGGAGATGGGTGATCTTTACGCCGGCATCTGGGCAAATTTGCCCACTGAGGCGGTTGATTCCGAAATCAACTACTACGCGGGCTACATGGTGGACATTCCCGATATGCCATTCTCCCTGGATGTTGGCCTGACGGTTTATCATTATCCGAGAACGAGTTCAAGACGCACCCACGAGGCCTACATCGGAACGTCGGTGGAAGACTTTGGCGTGGAGGGACTCGGGGCCAGCCTCTACTACTTCTACGACTTCGATATTGAGTCCCAGGTGTTGGAGGGAGCCCTCTCCTACGGGTATCCGGTTCTCGACACCGGGTTAACCGCCGAGGGCACCCTGACTGGCGGCACCGTGTGGGGACGCACGGGAGTGGACGCCTACAATTACTACGGGGTTTCCATCGGTCTGCCGTATCAAATCAGCCCGAACGCAACCTTTACCCCCGCCATTCACTATGCGACGGCGGAGAAATACGGTTTTGACACCGCCGCCGGCGAGCGCGGGAAAAACCTTTTTTGGACGGCTTCGGTAACCGCTTCCTTTTAAGCACCCGCCGATCCACCGGGAAACCGGTTGATTAAGCTCCGGCCCGCCCGACGTTTCCGCGTCGGGCGGGCCTTTTTCGTGCGTCACGCGCCCCCGTCTCACCGCCTTGTTACACGACGGGATGCCCAGAGCAACCCTTTCACAAACACGACAATTATTTTAGCAGCTGCTAAAATATTTGTCGCTCTGGAATGGTGGGATAGTGAAAAGATTTTGGCCAAGGGTGTGGGGGCAAATTTTTGGGTGAAGGCGGGTTTTTTTTATTTTTCCGGTTGGCCGAGAAAAATTTCCTCCAGGTCG
>PXDN01000196.1 GCA_003566375.1 Opitutia bacterium | reverse complement strand
GGTGATGTTGGCTTGGGAAGACCAGACAATCGCTCCGTCCACCCCGACGAAAATGTTGTAGCCCGCGGTCCATGTCGGTCCGTCGGCCCCATCGATCAGGCGAAGATCTATGGCGTTGATGCTCAGTTGCAAATCGTAGCTGGTAGGGCTGGTCCCCGTGTGGGTGACGGTGGCGTTCCATTCGGCCATGCCATCGATATCATAAAGATTGGGGGGATCAAAAAACAATCCCGAGGCTTCGGTGGAGAAAAACGCGGCGGAGGAAGACCCTCCCGCCAGCGAGGCCCTACCCACGGGGGGACCCGAAAACGAGGGAATGTGGGTGCCGGGAACTGACAAGAAGGCTTCGGCCATAAGGAGACCGTCGCCGGAATCTAAATCGTCCGAAATGAGCGTGCCGTTTTCAAAACCTTCCGCCGTTGTTTCGGCCGTGCCGGTGACGTTGAAGGCTTGCAAATTCATCGGCGAGGCCACGAAACAGAGCGTGGCGATGGCCGCGGGTAGAACTGTAAACCGCCCCATCGAGCGGTGGGTCTTGGTGGAAGGGTGGAGTTTTTTCATGGGATTGTTGAATGTGGGTTTTGTGAACGATGCACGGCTATAATAACCGAAAACAATAAGTTAAGCTGAAAACACTTCTTATCATGACGGCTTATTTGAAGTATGGCAATGCCTGATTTTTAAGTTTTGCGGGGTTGGATTCTTCCCTTGGAATGTCAGCAAACCAGTTCGAACCCGGCTCCGGGAGGCCAGGGATTCGGCGCGCGAATTCAGTTTTCCGGATCCAACTCGCGGATGCGCACGGATCGAATGTCCGTGGGGTGGCTTTCCGATTGCAGGGCAAGGTATCCCTTCTTTAAGGGAGTGCCGTCATCCAATTGCGTGCCGGAATACTTCATTACCTCTTTCCCATTGAGGATGTGCCGGATCGATTTGTCACCGCGCACGATGAGTTCGGCCGTGACCCATTGGTCCCCGTGATGGGTGGGACCTCCGGAGTCAATGCAATGCTCCCGCCGCAACTCGCCGTTGATCACAACATGGGTTCCCGGCGTGCAAATGCTGCCATTGGGACGGTTCCTTTCCCCGTCGCCTCCCAGCAATTGGAATTCGATCGAGTTCGGAAAATCCTGATCGAGTTTCATGCTGGCGGCGGATTGGGAATGAAACATGATGCCGTTGTTGCGGAAAGCCCAACCGGGTCCCCCGGAAACCTGTTCCCCCACGAACCGGTATTCGACCACCAGATGATAATGGGAATACGGCTTCTTGTAAAAGATGTGCCCGAACCGGTTGGCAAACGTCTCGTATTGGTCGTAGCGGATTTTGAGAATTCCATCCTCGACACGAAAGGTGTTGCCGAAATTGTCATTCAGTTCATGCCCGCGGATTTTGATGTCCCAGCCATCCAAGTTCTTCCCGTTTAACAATTCGATCCAGTCCTCCCCGCCTTCTGCTTGGGATCCGGATAGGCAAATTGGAGGCATCAGCAGGGCGGCGGCAAGACTTGCAAGCACGGTGGCGCGTTGAGTGATCCGGCGGGGGGTCGAAAGAGGGGAGGTTTTTAACATGGTAAGGTAGAGTTTGTCGGAAATCCGGTCCGCGCCAAGCGCGAAAGTTTGAGGGAAAACAGGCGGGGGCATCGCTAACGGTCCAATCACCCCGTTTTTTAACTGCTTTCGGGGCTCCCGGCCCAAAAGGTCTGGCAGCCACCGCAGAACCGTGTAGGCCGGCCTGCCCCCTCATTCCGCGGCGTTTTCGGGATCACGGCTGGTTTATCTTCGCCAATCATGGGAACCGTTTTCTTTCGCCCCGGTTGACAGAAACGGGCGGAAACGCCTACATTGTCGGCATGATTACGTTAACCGATGCGGCGGCGGTGAAAATCCGCAACATGAAAGAGGAGTTGGGTGACGATTCCCGCCTGCTCCGGGTTTTTGTCGAACCCGGCGGGTGTTCCGGTTTTGAATACGGCATGTCGTTCGATCAACCGAAGGATGACGACCAACGGGTTGACAACAATGGAGTTTCCCTGCTCATCGATCCGGCCAGCGCCGAATACCTTAAGGGATGTGAAATCAAATTCGACGACGGGCTGCACGGGAAAGGCTTTGAAATCATCAATCCGAACGCGGCCAACACCTGCGGGTGCGGGCGCTCTTTCAGTTGAAACCGATGGGAACGCTATTGATTCGGCTGGCGGCGGGGTTTTGGGTGATCGCGCTGGCGGCCGTCGCTTGGGCGGGACAATCTTCGGACCCGGGAACCATGCGCGGGGCCGCCGCGGAAGCCGGTGTTCCCGACGCCGTGATGGAGGAGGCCGTTGCTTTCTTCAAAGAACGCCGGGAGGAGATCACCAATCCCCGCTACCTGACCCTCATCGATTTCTCCCGTCCCAGCCCTGAAAAGAGAATGTGGTTGCTCGACATGGAGAAGGGGACCGTGGAGCGGTTCCATGTCGCCCATGGCGCCGGCCGGGACGACCGTGCCAATCCGCGTGATCTGCCGCGTTATTTTTCCAACACCAGCGGGTCGCGGGAAAGCTCCCTCGGTTTTTACCTTACCGGCACCGAATACCCCAGCCCAAGCTTCGGGCGGGCTCTGAATTTGCACGGTTTGCAGGAGACCAACAGCAACGCCTACGAACGCCGCATCGTGTTTCACGGTGCGGATTACGTGAAGGAAGAGACGGCCGAGGTAGGCCGCAGCTGGGGGTGCCCGGCGGTGGACAACAAACACGCCGACCGGTTGATCGACATCCTGCAGGGCGGCAGCCTGCTTTACATAACTGTATCCAAAAAATAAGTGCATGCGCCTCCCGCGGGGCGGTATTTTTTTATGAACGATTCCCGTTTCGACAAACTCGCCGACGTGCTCGTCCGCTTCTCGACCAAGCTGAAAAAAGGGGAGAAAGCGCTCCTTGACGCCCATGACATCCCCGAAGCCATGGTGATCGCCCTGATCCGGCGGGTGCGGGCGGCGGGTGCCATCCCGTTCGTGCAAACCCATCGCGCCCGCGTGACGCGTGAGCTGCTGCGGGAGGGAGCGGAGGATCAGTTCGGAGTTATGTCCAAAGTGGAACTCCAGCGCATGAAAATGATGGACGCCTACATTGCCCTGCGCGGAGCGGACAACGTTTACGAAACATCCGATGTTCCCTCCGAAAAAATGCGGCTCGCCATGCGCAAAATGAAACCGGTTTTGGATTGGCGGGTGAAAAAAACGAAGTGGGTCGTGTTGCGGTGGCCGACCCCCTCCATGGCCCAGCAGGCGAAGCGCAGCACGGAGGCGTTTGAGGATTTCTATTTCCGGGTGTGCACCTTGGATTACGCCCGCATGGAGCCCGGCATGAAAGCGTTGCGGCAATTGATGGAAAAAACCGACCGGGTGGCGATCAAAGGCCCCGGCACCGACCTGCGCTTTTCCATCAAAGGCATCGGCGCGGTCAGTTGCGGCGGCACCCACAACATCCCCGACGGCGAGGTTTTCTCCTGTCCGGTGCGGGACAGCGTGGAAGGGGAAATCACCTACAACGCCCCAACCCTGTATCAGGGGACCGCGTTTGAGAACATCCGCCTGGTTTTCAACCAGGGAAAGATTACCGAGGCCACCTCCAGCGACACCAAGCGGCTCAACGAAATCCTCGATTCCGATCCCGGCGCCCGTTTCATCGGCGAATTCGCCCTCGGGTTCAATCCCCACATTCTGGAACCGATGAACGACATACTGTTCGATGAAAAGATCGCCGGTTCATTTCATTTCACCCCTGGCCAAGCCTATGAGCAAGCCGACAACGGCAACCGTTCCCAGGTTCACTGGGACATGGTTTGCATTCAACGGCCGGAGTGGGGCGGTGGCGAAATTCTGTTTGATGGCAAACTGATCCGGAAAGACGGGCTTTTCGTCCCCGCCGCGTTGAAAAAGCTCAACCCCGATTACCTGCTCGGGAAACGGTCGTGAAAACGGAGCCCGCGGCGGATGGG
>PXDN01000303.1 GCA_003566375.1 Opitutia bacterium | reverse complement strand
GGCGGAATCCGGTCCATCCCGATAGCCGACATCCATTCCTCGGTCCCGGGCCGGTAGACCATCACGGTGTCTCCGGGGGCAAACCCATGGTCCTCTTCCACCCGGAACGAACGTTCCCCGACCGGAACGTAATCATCCACGATCTCCGTGGCGGTCGAATCATCCGTGACAATCCCGGAGTCGCCCTCGATCCGTAACAAGGGCCGGTGATCCGGGCCGGTGGCGACCAGCACGGTGGCCGTTGTTCCAGCCATGGAATCGCGCCATTGTTCGAGGGTGAAATTTTTCGCGGGATCGAGCATGAATTCGCGTATGGGGCCCGCTCCCACCCCCCTCAGGACCACGCCGCTCCGCCGAATATACAGCGTGCTTTCGATTTCATACAAACCCGCCGCCAGTTCGATGGCTCCCCGAAACCCGTCCGCATCCGGTTCGCGGGCCGAAACGGCATCAATGGCCTCTTGAATGCGTCGCGTGGCGTCGCCGGGATGCGGCTCCAACCGGAGGACCGTGGGGACATTCGGCAGATCGGCACCGCCCCGGTAACCCACTCCGGAAAAATCCGGAATGCGGTTGCCGCGCGTGTCCGGAACATAGCGCATTTGGCCACGCGGACCCGGATGGGCCGCCAAACTGTAATTCTCGGGTAAAGCGGTTGGATCTAGCACGGAAAAGTAATAAGAGGTGCGAAAGTCCACGGTATCATTATTCAGGATACGTAAGTCGACTCGGTAAACCCCTTCCGGTGGTAGATCGCCGGTTGGCGTTACGATCACCGCTTCGTTGGGAGCCATTGCCCGGGGTTCGTTGGTCTGCCGCTGTTCGCCGGTTTCCGAGCAATAAAGCGACATCTCCAGCAAGCCTCCGGTTGGCGCGCGCACCGAAAACGACGGGTATTCCCCGCCCGGTTCGATGATGGAGGGATAACCAATGCGCTGTTCCATCGAGGGATGGATGACGTGAACCTCGGCGGCGGTGGCCAAAAGCGCGCCAGAAAAGAGACCGCCACCGGCCCAGAGCGGCCAGCGGGTGAGAAACGACTTCATCACGGGTGAAATGGGCATCCCGGAATTATTGAAGGAGTTTTCGGGATTCGGCCATTAAATCTTGGAACTGATTATTAGAACCGTTGAAGCCTTTGGTTTGTTTTGTAAGCAAGAAGTTCAGAGTTTCAGGCAGATTTGGACTCCCGGGCCGTGAACGCCCTCGATCAGGATGCCCTCGACATCGGCGGTTTTGGAGGGGCCGGTGACGAAGATGGCGCAGGGGTCGTGGCCTAGATCCTCAATGGCCTCCAGGGGGTCGGCATACCACGCCGTTTCGGGAAGAAATGGGGGTCAAGGCGTTAGTTTCCCAAAGGGGGA
Organism: Opitutia bacterium; assembly: GCA_003566375.1. Taxonomy (GTDB): domain Bacteria; phylum Verrucomicrobiota; class Verrucomicrobiia; order Opitutales; family T3Sed10-336; genus T3Sed10-336. The sequence goes on along the minus strand of PXDN01000303.1, from coordinate 2,631 downwards.
CTTCAGTCCACCAAGGGAGACTGGGCGCGGTAGCGCAGGGCGGCGTTGGTTACCGAGTCGGCCAGATTTTCCTGTCCGCCCGGAAGGGCCGGCGCCTGACCGCCCCCGTTGGAGCCGCCGTTGCCGAACAGCCGGTGGGCTTGCAGAATTTTGATGCTTTCGATCCGTTCCATGGGTTTGACGGATTCCTTGATGATATTGGACATCTCCTTGATCAACTGCTCGCGGAAATCGAAATCCAGAATGTGCTGGGAGAGGATGTTTTTCGCCTGATTGATCGCTTCCGTCCCCCGAAGCTTCCACTTCGTATCGTTTCTCGTCGGCCTCGGCCTTGATTTTCACTTCGTCGGCCTGGGCCTGGGCCACGGTGCGGATCGACTCGGCCCGATCCACGGCGGATTTTTTATCGGCGTCGGCGCGGACCAACACGTCGATCGCATCCTTCTCCGCGGTTTCGCGGGCGCGCACAAGCGCGATTTCCTTGTTGCGGTTGGCAACGGCGGTTTCGCGAACGGTGACCACCGCCTCCTCCTCGCGAACCATGGCGGCGCGCGCTTTGGCGGCTTCGGCTTGGGATTGGGATTTTTCCTCGGACTTTTTCGCGACAGGGATGGAAGGGGTCAACAGGGATGGAAGGGGTCAGCCTGACCCCTTCCGCTTCTTCTGTAGCAATTGCTAGATCTTTCCTGTAAAATGCATTACAAACCCATTTACTGGACTCTTCTCAGGAAAACAGAAGGTGCCGCAAACCAAGACACCCCCTCCGGACTATGTGGCAATAGGTTGAAAACCCATTGGGGAAGAGGGAAGCGACATCAAAACGACTGACTCGCGCAGGCTATCCTCTTAAAAGCACCAAGATGGTGCTTCTACTTGCCGCTTTCCCAGTCCATTCCCACAGGACGACGGCACCAAGAATAAGCCGCCGGTTTTGTCGTTTGCAAAACCGGCGGCCATTTCGCTCTCCGTTAATCTGCGCGAACGGACTCGTACAAACGCTCCAATCGAACCGGGTGCTGGGGGCGTTTGCCCGTCACGTTGTGATAGGCTTCCGGATCCATGCCGACAATAGGTTTGCCATCTTCATCCTCGACGATTTCGGCCACAATTACATGGGCGGAACGCAGCCCCCCCTTCCACCAACGGGAATCCGTCACATAAACCAAATCACCAACATGGGCTTTGAGGATGGAGGCGGTCGACGAGGAAATCCGAACACCATGCAACTCATTCGTGCCAAAATGGGGAAGTTCCTTATCCAAGACCCGGGGATAAGCCATGGCCTTGGTCACCGGGCTTTCTTTACCCGGTGACCCCTTATAGTGAGACAAAGCGTCTCCAATCGTGCCCCAAACCAAACCGCGTTGCCTCTCCACGGATTCCGGACGGGTAAACAATGTCACCACCACTCCGATGACCGTGCAAACCACGGCACCGAAAAAGGCCCGCATGAAAGGTTGATCGCGCATGCCGGCGAAAAAGTCCCACGACACATGACCTCCCGGAACCCCGTGGGCAAAAGGATTGATTATCGCCGGGAAAAGCATGGATAGGAAAATCGCAAAAAGTCCGCCGACCAAAGTCCAAATGGCGGCCGCGCGGGTAAATCGCCGCCAGAATACGGCCAAAAGCAAGACCACCACCATGGGAGGTGTCACTGCGGCGGTAAAGGCGGCGTGGGCCGCGTAAATTGAGGTGAACTCCATAAACACCGGAACCATCAGGATACCAAAAACCGTGACGGAAAAAGCAGCGACGCGGGCTGCCTTAAGCAATTGTTGATCCGTGGCTTTGGGTTTAATGTAAGGCTTGTAGACATCGTTTACCGTTACAGCTGAAACCGCGGTTATCAGCGTGTCCAAAGTCGACATCAAAGCGGCGGTCATGGCAGCTAGAACCAAACCAAATATCCCCGGATGGCTTAGCAACTCCGCCGCAACAAAGAAAGCCTCGCGGGCTTCCAGTTCAGGGAAGACTCCGGCATTGGTAAAGGCTCGGGCAACCCAGCCACCCGATGAAACAACCACCGCACCAATGAACATCAGGCCAACCATCATGGCGGTTACGGCTTTACGGCTTTCATTAAGCGACTTGGCTGCCATAAACCGCATAATGATGCCTTGATTCAAAAAGTAAAACATGGCCGAATTGGCAAAGGCATCCTGCCAGAATATTCCAATGGCCGGAAAATCCGGATCTTCGTTGAAGTTCGGAAAGGCAAGGCGGAATTCCCGAGGTATGTTGAACCAAAGCAGATCAAAGCCCCCTATATACGAAGCCCCCAGGAAGATGATGAGAGTCCCGACGAAAAGAAGGAACACCCCATTGATCAAATCGTTCATGATCACACTGCTTTGCCCGCCCAAAGTGACATAGGAGGCGGAAATCATCGCCACCACCATCGCGGCCAGCCAGATGTCCCAACCCGTGAGAATGTTAACCACCGTGCCCATGGTGAACAAATTGACCCCCACGTAACCGACCAAATACAACAACAAGTAAACGGTCGCCCAAAACCGGACTTTGTTAATAACTTTTTTGTCTATGGCGTCAAACCGCCTGGAAAAATACTCCGGAATGGAAACAATGCGGGAGAAATACAATATAGGCAACCAACCAAATACCAAAAGG
>PXDN01000357.1 GCA_003566375.1 Opitutia bacterium | reverse complement strand
GGAACGTCGCGTTGACTCCGCCCGAGATTTCCTGGGTAGCCCTCAACTCCCTGGAGACGCTCAACGATCCCGAGCCTCCCGCCGGGGAGGTGGTGTTTTCTCCGTTCGTCCTCTCCTTGGACTACGCCGGGGACACGCCGGAAGGGGTGATCGACGAATTGCGGCCCCTTCGCCGGGCGCCGGGCGGAGGGTCGTTCCAGCCGCTGGGCACCACGCTGGTCGGCACCGACACGCCGTGGGGCAGCGAATTCAATCAACCCGGCCAATACGGCATCGACCGGGAGCGCGGCATCGTTTGGTTTGTGACCGACACCACCGCCGGCTCGGTTGCTCTCTTCTCCGATGACGGTCCCGCAGACGGCCAATCCTACGACGCGTGGGCCGACGCGGAGGGGATCCCCGCCGGTGAGCGCGACCCGGCCCTCGACCGGTTTGGACGCGGCATCCCGAATGTGGTGGCTTTCGTCACCGGAATATCCGCATCCGATCCCCAGGAGCCGCTGATTGTTCAGCAAGCCGAAGACGGGCAATTCTGCTTCGAAGTCCCGCTCCGGTCGGATTTGGTCGAGGGTGCCGGTTTCGCGCTCTTTTCCTCCGCCGACCTGTCGGATTGGGAAGTGGTTGATGGCTTACAGTGGGATGCCACCCCGTTGGGCGACGGGCGCTCCTTGATGAGAGTGTGCCTTCCCATGGGTGAGGAACTCGACCGCCTCTTCCACCGGATTGAGTTTTTCCTCAATCCGTAATTCCTCCCAAGAGTTGGAATAATCTTAAACCGCGGAGTGCGGCCTCCCGAGGCTGCCCTCCGCGGTTTTTTATTGGCAACCGCACAAGCCTGCAATTTTTCCCGCGCGCCCCGTTCCCGCCGCCCACCGGAATTCAATTCCCCGGTTCCCGTCCGGGAGACGGCTGCGCCCCCGCTCAGCGGGCGTGCAACAGCAGCAGACCGGTGGTTCCGGCCAAGGCCAGGAGGCATCCGGCATAATAGGTGAAGCCGGGACGGGCTTGTTCCAAATGTCGGGCAAAGGGAATGGTCATCAACGTGGCGGTGGCGGCCACGGCTTGAACCAGACCCGGATTCTCGACGAGGCTGATGGCCCACAGCATGCATGTAACACCCAGCACGGGACCGAACAAGGCATTGCCCAAAACCCAGAAGGGAGCCCGCAGAGGGGAGGCAAACCGTTGCCGTGCCTTCCCCAGGCCCGCGGTTGTTTGCAACAGCTTGGTCAGGCCGTAGAGTAAAACGGCTACCAAAAATCCGCCGAGCAACCGTTGGAAAGCCGCGCTGGAAAAGGCGATGGGTTCCCCGGTTTCCCGCAGCAGGTTGAACGCGTGACGGGAAAGGTTGAAACTGATGGCTTGAAAAAGGGCGGCGGCCAGCGCCAGAGCACAACCGACCCGCACTTCCCCGCGCCGCAGACTGGGAATGGGACCGGGAGACATGCCGATCACCACCCCGGCAAGAATGAGTGCGGCCAAAATTATTTCCGTAAACCCCAAAGCCGCGCCCAACCAAATCCAGCCTATGCCGGCGGCAAAGACAGCGGCCGCGCACTCCACGGTCAGCAGGCTGAGGGTGGAGCCAATTCGGCGAAGCGCCTGGAACACGCACCACCCGCCCAAACCGAAACCGACACTCCCCGCCAGCAGAAACCAACCCGCTCCGCCTCCTCCCCATCCCGATCCAAAAAAATGAGCCCAAATTCCCAAGATGGCCAGGGCCACGATCAAACGCCAGGCATTCGCGCGGGCCGCCCCGATAAGCCGCGAGGACTGTGTGGCGCAAACCCCGGTGAGGGCGAAGAAAAAAGCCGTTAAGAGAGCCGCGTGCATGAAATGGATCGGTTACCAAAAATAGTCGACCCGGGCTTCGACCCTTCGTCCGGCGCCGGGGAGAAAAATGGCGGTGGTTTCCGGTTGGTTCGCCCGGTCGAGCACTCCCGCCGTGCTGGTGATGATCTTTCGATCAAACAGGTTCAGGATGCTGACCGTGGCTTTCCACCCGCTGTGGTGTGTCCGTCCCAGATCGAGGGACCAAACCGCGAATCCCCCATGGGAAAGAAGATTGGCATGATCGGCATAAGTTTTCCCCGCCTGCCAACGCAGGCCCGGAGTCACGAACCAGCCTCCCGGAAAGGTGCCTTGCAACCCGATTTCACCGGAGTGGGGTGGCATGCCGGCCAACCGCCGGTTTCCGTAAACCGGATCGCCGTCAAAACGGGCGACCGCATATTGCCAAGTGCCCCGCAGGATCCATTCCCTGTCCTCTTCTTTGACCAGAGACCAATGCAGGGACGATTCCCATCCGGTGTGCAAGGTGCGGCCGGCATTGACCGTGCCCCGCGGCGCTCCGTCGGCATCGGTCAGCCGGAGCAATTCCCGACGCCAGGGAGCATAATACAGGCCGGAGGTCCAGGAAACCCGGCCATGGCGTCCGTGCAGGGCGGCTTCGTAGGAATCGGCGGTTTGCCAACGCAGCGGTTTGCTTTGCAGCCTGCGGGCGTTCATGGGGCCTTCGGTGAAAAAGAGATCGTCAAAGGCGGGAGGTTCGTAAGAGCGCGACCATGACAGAACCAAGGTGGCCGCCTCCACCGGCGTCCATGCCCAGGAAACCCGCGGGGCCGCTCTTGCCGAAGAAAGGTTCAAGGCGGTGGAAGGGCGTTCTTCGGTTTCCAATCTCTCCCCGATCCGGCGGCGGGCGGTGATCAGGGAGGCGCCGATTTCCCACGTTTGAGAATCGGTGGAAGCGATCCGGTGATCCAAGGCCGTGGTCAGGGTGAGGGGGCGCAACCGGTTGTCTCCCATCAAATCTCCTTTGGCCCCGCCCTCGGTGCGGTGCCGGCGGGTATCCCATTCGCCGGTTTGCAGAAGAACCGTCACATCGGTTTGTTGTTCGCGGGCTAAATCCCAATGTCGCCGCCCGTCCAGAAACAAAGCGATCTCCCGGCCGGAGGTGGTGGTGATGCCGTTGGGAAGCAGTTGCCGGAATTCATCATGGTGGGAAGCTCCGGCCACCCCAAAGGAAAGGTGTCCGTCAACCCCGCGGGTGGTGTGGCGGGTGGCCAGTTGGGCGTAGTCGCTTTCCCGGCGGGGTCGGTCGCGCAGGACGGCGGGGCTGTTGGTCCGGGGATTGGCGAGGGCCTCGCTTTTGATCAGCGGGCCGGGAACTTGAAACCGCGGCCGGGTGGCGAAAAACTGAACGGTCAAGTCCGCCTGTTCACCCAAAGGGGCGCGAACGGCGGTGAGCACGCTTTCCCGCTTTTGTTCGGAATGCCGCCTCCACCCGTCGGTTCGCATGGCCGCGGCGGCCCATGCCGGTTGCAGGGAGTCTGTCATCAGGCTGCCCTGGGTGGAGACAACGACGGTCCGGTCACTTCCGAAACCCGCGCCGGCGCTTTGTTGACCGGAAAACAAACCGGCCCCGCTCCAGACCGAAAGCGATCCGCCCAAAAACGGCATCCCGGCGGCCGGTCCTGCGATCAAGCCGGCTTGTTCGATCCACGTGGTTTCGATCAAAGCCAGGTTGAAGGAGCCGTCGGCAAAGTTGAGGGGAAATCCGTTAAAGGAAAGGCCCACTCCGCGGCTGACCGGGGCGCTTTGCAAACCGGATCCGCGGATCGAAAGCCGGGGCGGGTCGATGCCGCCGAAACTCTCCTGGATGATCAATCCGGGAAGGGTTGCGAAGGTGTCGCCAAACCTTGGTCCGAACGGTTCCAACGGGGCATGGATTCCCAAGTGGGGGAATTCCATCGCCTGGGGCCCGCGGGAAGCCGTTACCCGCAACGGGGGCAATTCATGGAACGGCAGTCCCTCCGCTTTCAACCCGTCTTCGGCGGCGGGACTGTTTCTTGGAAGAAGAAAGAGGATCGTGGATAAGACCCACAACTGTTTCTTGGAAGATGAAAGCAAAGGCATTCAACGTTGATAGGCGGGTCGGGAAACGTAGTGGGCGTGGAGGAGCCGGTGGGCTTTTTCACTCAGGGGTTTGTCTAGAAAATCCGAATACACTTGTTTGATTTCCGGATTTTCGTGCGAGAAGCGAAGTTCCATCGATTGGTCACCGTCAAACAATCCTTTGATCCGTTGGAGCCGAATCTCGTCGGTTACCCCGTAAGGCTGTCCGCCGCCCCCGATGCAACCACCCGGGCAGGCCATGACTTCGATGAAATGGTAAGGAGGCGGGTCTCCGTTTTCCCGGGCCCGCCGGACTTTCAGCAACAGTTTTTCGACATTGCCCAAGCCGTGGGCGACCGCCACGCGGACTTCCGTTCCCTCGATGTCCAAGGTTCCTTCCCGAATGCCGGCCAAGCCGCGGATGGGGCGAATGTTGATGGCCTCTTTCTCCAGATTTTTCCCGGTGACTTGAAAAAAAGCGGTGCGCAAGGCGGCTTCCATCACTCCGCCGGTGCTGCCGAAGATCAGGCCGGCTCCGGAATAGGTTCCCAAGATGGAATCGGCTTTCCCGTCGGGCAGATCGTCAAAGGCCACGCCGGATTGTTTGATCATGCGGGCCAGTTCCCGGGTGGTCAGGGCAATGTCCACATCGGGATGTCCCGAGGCGCGCATTTCATCCGTGCGCTCCAACTCCCACTTTTTGGCCGTGCACGGCATGATCGAAACCTGATAAATGGTGGCCGGATCAAGGCCGGCTTTTTCGGCGAAATAGGTTTTGGCCAGGACCCCCAGCATTTGCTGGGGAGATTTGGCGGTGGAAAAGTTGGGAATGAAATCGCTGAAGCGTTTCTCCATGTAATCCACCCAAGCCGGACAGCAGGAGGTGATGAGCGGGATTTCTCCCTTGCCATGGGCGAAACGTTGCACGAATTCACTGGCTTCTTCCACGATGGTCAGGTCGGCGGAAAAGGTGGTGTCGAAGACCGCCTTGAAACCGAGGCGGCGGAGGGCGGTGTAAATTTTGCCGGTCAAGTCGGTGCCCGGGGGATAACCGAAAGCTTCCCCCAAGGCGACCCGGACCGAAGGGGCCACTTGCACGGTGCAATGCTTGCCGGGATCCTGCAGCGCTTCCCAGACCGCGCCGGTTTCGTCATTTTCGATAATCGCCCCGGTCGGGCAATGGGCGGAACATTGGCCGCAGCGCACGCAGGGAGATTCGTTGAGTTGAATGTCACCGGCCGGAGCCATGCGCGTGTTGATGCCCCGCTCGAGAAAGGAGAGGGCCCAGACATTTTGCATTTCCTGGCAAACCTGCACGCAACGTCCGCATTTGATGCATTTGGTGAAATCCATCACAATCGAACCGGTCGTGCAATCCTGCGGCAGGTCCCGGACATACCGGGGAATGCAGTCCTGGCGAATGCCGAATTCACCGGCCAGGGTTTGCAGCTCACAGCTTCCGTTGCGGCCGCAAGTCAGGCAGGCGTTGGGGTGATTGGACAGGATCAGTTCAATGGTGGTGCGGCGAACTTCCGTCAGGTCGGCGTCGTGGGTGGTGATATCCATGCCCTCTTCCAAAGCCGTGGCGCAGGCCCGGGGCAGTTTGCGGCTGCCGCCGACTTTGACAATGCAGAGACCGCAGGCGGCGGTCGGCAAAAGATCCCGGTGTTTGCAAAGGGTGGGAATGTTGATTTGCACCCGCCGGGCCGCGTCCAGAATGGAGGTGCCGGCCGGGACTTCGACTTTCATCCCGTTGATGGTCGCGTGAACTGTGGGTATAATCATGACACACTCCGTGGTTTTTGCGGTTCGGGACTAAACGGCCTCCTTCAAACTTTTGCCCGCCGCCAGGGCTTGTTTCCGTTTGCGGGCATAACTGGTGCCTCCCTCGATAAAGGCCACGTATTCATCCTGGAAGAACCGGAGGGAGGACAAAATTGGATTGGGGGCGGTTTGGCCCAGGCCGCAGAGGGAGGCGGTTCTCATGGCGTGGCAAATACGGTGAATTTGATCGAGGTCCTCCGGGGAACCCCGTCCCCGGGAGATTTTCAGGATCAACTGCAACATCTGGTAACCCCCGATCCGGCAAGGCGCGCATTTGCCGCACGATTCATCCACGCAGAATTTGAGATAAAACGCCGCCACATCGACCATGCAGTCGTTTTCGTTCATCACCAGCATGCCGCCCGATCCCATGATGGACCCCAGCTCCACCAGGTTTTCGTAGGTCACCGGAGTGTCGAGATGTTGTTCCGGAATGATGCCCCCGGAAGGACCCCCGGTTTGCACCCCCTTGATCAAGAGATCGTCCTGAACCCCTCCGCAGATGCCGTAAACAATTTCCCGCACGGTGGTGCCCAGGGGAACCTCGACCAGTTGGGGATTCCGCACTTTGCCGGTCACCGCGAAAACTTTGGTGCCTTTTGATTGTCCCGTTCCGTGGCGGGCGTAGGCTTCACCCCCGTTGGCCACGATCCACGGCACCGCCGCCAGGGTCTCCACATTGTTAATACAAGTGGGCTTGCCCCACAGTCCTTCCACCGATGGATAAGGAGGCCGCGGCTGGGGGCTGCCCCGCCGTCCTTCGATGGAGGCGATGAGGGCGGTCTCTTCGCCGCAGACAAAGGCTCCGGCCCCGAGGCGGATGGCGGCGTCGAAATCCCAACCGGAACCCAGAATGTTTTTCCCGAGCAACCCCCGCCGCCGGGCTTGGTCAATGGCCATCTCCACGCGTTTAACCGCGAGGGGGTATTCGGCCCGGATGTAAAAATAACCCTTGGAGGCGCCAACCGCATAACCGGCGAGGATCAGGCCTTCCAGCACGGCATGGGGATCGCCTTCCAGAACACTGCGGTCCATGAAAGCGCCCGGATCACCCTCGTCGGCGTTGCAGATCACAAACTTTCGGTCGGACTTGGGTTCCCGGGTCAGTTGCCACTTCAGTCCGGTGGGGAAACCGGCCCCGCCGCGCCCGCGCAGGCCGCTGGCCTTGACCGTTTCAATGACATCCTCCGGCGATTGCCCGGTGATGGCCCGGGCCGTGGCTTCATAAGCGCCATGGGCAATGGCGTCGTCCAGGCTTTCCGGATCGATGGTCCCGCAGCGGCGCAACACGATTCGCACTTGTTTGTCAGGCTGGTTCCAAAGCAAATCGTCGATCACCTCGTTTCCAAGGATCGATTGCTTCACCATGCGGGCGATGTCACGGCTGAGAACATTGGTGTAGGTGACCCGGGACGGCAGCAATTGCACCACCAGTCCCTCGTGATAAATGCCCATGTCCAACGCCCGGACCACCTGCACGGGGTTGTTCGGATCGCGCCCGCCGATTTCGTCCTTGATGGAGGACTGAAACCATTTGGTTTTGTCCCCGTCTTCGCAGGAGGTGTCTTTGACCAGGATGGCGGTGACAGGGCCGTTCAGGGCGCGCCCGCGGTCGCGTCCGGCCACCACATGATCATCAATCAAACGGCCTTCATTCAAATGTTCCGTCAGGATACGTACGGCGGTTTTTTGATCCACCATGCCATAAAGCACCGGGGGGAATTTTCCGGCATTCACTTCGACCAATGGGTCGATAAAGGCGTAGCCGTAAGAGCCCGCACGGCCAACCGGCGTGTTCCGGCCGTTCCTTTCGCATTCTTTTTGGAAAAACCGGAAGAGCCGTTCGGCCCCCGCCGCGATACCTCCTGAATCCATGCCAACTTGGATCCATTGGCCGGTACGCTTGTCCGGAATCCCTTTTCTCAGCTTTTGCAGGGCTTGTTCGTATGGGCTACTCTTCATCCTCTTCCTTTTCCTCCCGGTTGCGGATGCCTTCGATGATTCCCGCCATATCGGTGGGAAACACCTTGCCCACGGTTTTCTTGTCAACCACCACGACGGGCGACAGGCCACAACATCCGACACAACGAACGGTCTCCAAGTGGATCAACCGGTCTTCCGTGGTCTGGTTGTCTTTAATGCCCAAGCGGCTTTCCAACTCCGCGAGAAGGCGTCCGGCTCCTTTCAAATAACAGGCGGTTCCGTTGCAGACCGTGATGTTGTGTTTTCCCTGGGCGACCAGTCGGAAATAGTGGTAGAAAGTCAGGACCTCGTAAATCCTCGCCAAAGGCACCCCGGTTTCCCCGGACAACAACAAACTGGCTTCGCGGGGGACAAATCCATGGCGGTTTTGGATTTCATGGAGAATCATGATGAGATTCCCCTCCTGATCCTTCCAATGTTCAATGCATTCGATGATGCCGGACCGGAGTTCCGGATCCAAATTTTGCAGCGCTGGCAAGACGGCACTCATTAGGATGTTGGTTGGAGATTCGGGTATCCTGGAGATACCAACTTTGCATAAGATATCCTGATTCCATGAAAGATGTAAATCAGTTTCCGGAATGTTGCAAGGAAGATCGTTGGCCGGTCGAATTATTTTCGTGACGGGAGAATTAGATAAACTAATCAAGCCTGAAAGATTGGATCTGCTGGGCCAGTAATAAAGCGGTCTGCGGCCGCATTGTTCGCCACCCGCGGTTTTCGTCCGATTCCGTTCGATTTCCATTGCTAATGATGCCGCAATCCTTAAACTTTTCTTAAGAAAAAGGTTTTGGCGAATTTGCCCAAGCAGTGGGCACAACCGATTTAGGGACATGAAACCAAAAAACCAATACATCTACCGCTTCAGCCAGGGTAAAGCGGACGGAGACCGATCCATGCGGGACTTGCTTGGAGGCAAGGGTGCCAACCTGGCGGAAATGAGCGCCCTCGGCCTGCCGGTTCCACCGGGGTTCACCATCACCACCGAGGCCTGCCACCATTTTTACAAAAACAACCGTCAATGGCCGGAAGGTTTGGAGGACGGCTTGAAGGAGGCTCTGCGCTTTTTGGAAGAGGCCATGGGTTGTCAACTTGGGGATTCGGCCAATCCGTTGTTACTGTCCGTCCGGTCGGGTGCCGCGGTGTCGATGCCGGGAATGATGGACACGGTTTTAAACATCGGTTTGAACGATGTGACGGTGGAGGCCATGGCTGCCAAAACCGGTCATGACCGTTTTGCCTGGGACAGTTATCGCCGGTTGATCGACATGTTTGGCGATGTGGCAATCGGAATTCCCCATGAACGTTTCGAGGAAAAAATCGAGGCTATAAAGCGTGAATGCAAGGTCGAGTTCGACACGGACTTGACCACCGGGGATTTGAAACTGCTGGTGGACCGCTACAAAGCGATCTATCGTAAAGAAACTGGATACATGTTTCCCCAAGACCCGATGGAGCAATTGCGTTTTGCCATCAACGCGGTGTTCGAGTCTTGGCACAGCGCGCGGGCGGTCCGCTACCGCGAAATTAACAGAATCGACAACCTGCTCGGCACGGCCGTCACGGTTCAATGCATGGTTTTCGGCAACATGGGTAAAACCAGCGGTTCCGGGGTCTTGTTTACGCGCGACCCCACCAATGGCGCCAACCGTCTTTACGGCGAATTTCTTATCGATTCACAAGGAGAGGACGTGGTGGCCGGCATCCGCACGCCGGAACCGGTCCGCAACATGCGGAAAAAACTGCCCCAAGCCCATTCCGAGCTTTTGGTCCTGACCCAAAAACTCGAACAGCATTACAAAGACATGCTGGACGTCGAATTCACCGTCCAGGAAGGAACCCTGCACCTTTTGCAAACCCGCTCCGGCAAACGGACCGGTCCCGCCGCTGTCAAAATCGCCTTGGACATGGTGGGCGAGGGCTTGGTTTCCAAAGAAGAAGCGGTTCTCCGACTCGTTACCACCGATCAGCTCGCCCAGCTTCTCCATCCCCGCTTTTCCGATTTCAATGAAAAGACCAACCCCCGTTTGGGCACCGGCCTTCCAGCCTCTCCCGGCGGCGCCGTCGGCAAGGTCTTTTTTTCATCGACCGACGCCGAAGCGGCACGGAAAAACGGAGATCCGGTCATCCTCGCCCGCATTGAAACCAGTCCTGAGGATGTGGGAGGGATGGACGCGGCCGAAGGCATTCTCACCTCGCGGGGCGGCATGACGAGCCATGCGGCGGTGGTGGCGCGCGGCTGGGGCAAACCGTGTGTAGTCGGCTGCGATGACATCATCATCAATTATTCTCTGCGGAGTTTCACCAATGGGGAAACCACCGTTCATGAAGGAGATTGGATTTCAATCAACGGAACCACCGGGGAGGTGTTCGCGGGGGAAATTCCGCTCCAACCGGCGGAGATGAGTGGGGATTTCACGCGCTTCATGGGATGGACGGATGAATTCCGGACCATGGGAGTCCGCACCAATGCCGATCGTCCGGAAGACGCCGCCAAAGCCGTGGAGTTTGGTGCCGAGGGAATCGGTCTCTGCCGCACCGAGCACATGTTTTTTCAAAATGGCCGTATTGCCGCCGTGCGTCGAATGATTCTGGCCAAGGGTGAAACAGAACGAAAGGAAGCCCTCCTGGAGTTGCTCCCATTCCAAAAAGAGGATTTCAAAGGAATCTTCCGCGCCATGCCGGGCCGTCCGGTCACCATTCGGTTGCTGGATCCCCCACTGCACGAATTCCTGCCCCGGGAACCGGAGGAAATCGATGAGTTGGCCCGGCAATTGAAACTGCCAGCCAATCAAGTGAAAAGCTCCATCAACCGCTTGGCTGAAACCAATCCGATGCTGGGACACCGGGGGTGCCGCATCGGGATTACTTATCCTGAAATCACCGGGATGCAAACCCGCGCCATCCTGGAAGCGGCGGTCGAAGTGTTAAGTGAAGGCGTCCCGGTGCTTCCGGAAATCATGGTTCCCCTTGTTGGCACCGGGGAGGAATTGAAGGACCAAAAAGAAGTTATCGAATCCGTTGCCAAGAAGGTTTTCACTGAAACCGGGGCCAAGGTTGACTACAAAATCGGGACCATGATCGAAGTCCCGCGGGCGGCTTTGCTGGCCGACGAAATCGCTCCCCATGCCCAATTTTTCTCGTTTGGCACCAACGATCTCACCCAGATGACCTTCGGGTTCAGCAGGGATGACGCGGGAAAATTCCTGCCGGATTACCTGCGCCGGGGGATTTTGTCCAGGGACCCCTTTCAATCTTTGGACACCAAAGGCGTGGGCCGGCTCTTGCGGGAGGCCGTCACCCTCGGACGAAAGGTCAACTCCGACCTGAAAATCGGCATTTGCGGAGAGCACGGTGGAGATCCAGACTCGATTGCATTCTGCCAGGAGTTGGGGTTGACCTATGTTTCCTGCTCGCCCTTTCGCGTTCCGGTGGCCCGCTTGGCGGCCGCCCAAGCTCATTTGCGACGTTGCGCCTGAATTTTACAAACACGCGACACACGGAAAGGGGCGGGTGGAGAATTTTGCGCGATGATTACATGGCTCGATACATGGGACCGTCTCCCCCTTCGGGAACTTCCCAACTAACATTTTGGTAAGGACATTTACCCCGGCAGGTTTGGCAATGCAGGCAATTCGACGGGTTTAGCATAAGGGTTGACCCAACTTCGCTGTAAACGTCTCCGGGACAGAACGCCTCGCATGGATAGAGGCCGAATTGCGCTTTGCATTCTTGGCAGAGGTCGGGATTGACCAGCCTGATGTGGGAAGGGGCTTCCTCCCGGTGATGGGTGCCGGAGTGGGCGACGTCACTAAGTCGATCCACGCCTTTGTCATAACTCTCACCAAGCCGTTTGGGCTTGAGGGTTTGGTAATCCGGTCGGCTCCACAGGCGGGGAAGCCATTGCTGCAGGAAACTCAGGGGGGCACCCAAGCGCGGACCGGCCAAAGCAAAAACCTGACGGTAATTGCGGGCTTCGGCCAGTTCCTTCATCACAAAGCTTTCACGGAGCAGCTGATGATAAAGAGCCAGGCGCTCCCGGTCGCATCTCCCGTTTTCCAAGGCGGAAAAAATGGCTTCGGCGGCCAACATGCCCGATTTGATGGCATAGTGCAGGCCTTTGAGTTTCCGGACATTCGTCAGGCCGGCGGCGTCTCCGATGATGAGCGCTCCGTTGGCGACAAGTTCCGGCACCGCATGATAGCCGCCTTCGGGCAGGGTTTTGGCTCCGTACTCCACGACTTCACCCCCTTCGAGCCAATTGCGAACCAATTTGTGGGATTTGAACACCTGGAGTTCCTGATGGGGGTTCATGTCGGCGTGATGCCAGTCGAGTCCGAGCACCAAGGCCACGGCCACCAGGTTTTCACCCATGCTGTAGAGCGAGCCGCCCCCAAACGTACCCAGGTTCGGGTAACCGGTGGCATGCACCACCCGGTTGGAGCCAAAGGCATTTTTGGCCGGCAAACGAATCACTTCTTTGATCCCGAGGGAAAACATGGCGGCGTTTTTTCCGCGATCCAAGTCAAAGCGGCGGACGACCCTTTCGGTCAGTAACCCCATGGAGCCTTCCCCCAATACAGTGACCCCCGCTTGGATGGTTTCCCCGGGGGTGAAATTCTTTTGCGGCCGGCCTTCCCGGTTTCGTCCCCGGTCCACCAATCGCACGCCCTTGACCCAATCTCCCTCGAACAAAACCTCCCGGGCGGCAAACCCGGGATAGACTTCGACGCCAAGTTCTTTGGCCAAACCGGCCAACCAATGAGCCAGTTCGCTGATGGAAACGACCATATCCCCTTGATGCCGCAGAGCCCCGGGAACGGCCGCATGGGGAATCCGGATACCGAGTGATTTGTTGGGGAGGTAATAGAGCTCGTCGCGCTCCACTTGGTTGGCCAGGGAACGACTGACGAAACGGTCGCGCTGATCCCGCCAACCGGGCAGCAAGTCATCCAAGACCGCCGGCTCCAAGATGGCTCCGGAAAGATTGTGTTGTCCGACTTTGCCGGCTTTTTCGATCACCACGACCGACTCCTTGCGCCCCGCTTTCCCGAGCAGTTGTTTCAGGCGAATCGCCCCGGCCAGGCTGGCGGGGCCGGCGCCCACAAAGAGGACATCGATCGGTTCGGGGGCGCTCATCCGTTGCCTCCCGCTTCCTTTTGGTTCAACCAATCCACCAGTTCCGGAACCACGGTTTCCACATTTCCCGCCATGCCAAAGTCGCAATCCCGGAAAATCGGGGCATCCGGGTTTTTGTTGATGGCGACGACAATGCCCGCTTCCCGCACGCCGGTGACGTGTTGGACCGCGCCGGAAATGCCCAAAGCCACGTAAAGTTTGGGAGCGATGGTTTGGCCGGTTTGTCCAATTTGGCGGCCCCGGTCGATGAACCCGGCCTCCACCGCCTGCCGCGACGCGCCGACCATGGCTTCGGTGTTAAAAAAACGGCCGAGGCCATCCGCCAGACTCCCAACCTGGCGGTCAAAGTTTTCTTTCGTCCGGCAGCCGATTCCCCCTGCCACCACGATGTCCGCGCCGCCAAGGCCGGACGTTTCCGGAACGGTTTCCACCGAAAGAATTCGGACCCCGGGATCGGGCGACGGCAATTTGGGGTGGAAATGGATGACTTCTCCGGTGCGCGCTGGGTCGGGAGGAAACGCTTGGAGGACCCCCGGCCGGGCGGTGGACATTTGCACCCGCGAATGCTGGCTGACAATGGTGGCCATGATGTTTCCACCCAAGGCCGGCCTGGTTTGCATGAGGATGCCGACGCGTTCCAGCTTGCCGCGTTTGAGGTCCCCCAATTGCAAATCCGTGGAGTCGGCGGTTAAGCCGGAACCAACCGCATAGGCCACCCGGGGGGCCAGTTCCCGCCCCAGGGGAGTGGCGCTGAACAGGAATATTTGCGGACTTCGGGCATCGACCAGTTGCGTGACGGCCAAGGAGTGGACGCTTGCGATGAAATCCTTCAAGGATGGGTGTTCCACCACAAAAACCTTGTCGGCGCCATGGGCGATCAACTCCGTCGCCAATGGAACGACATCCCCGCCCACCAGCACGGCGCCGACTTTTTCACCCAACGGAACCGCCAGTTCCCGCGCCTTGCCCAGAAGTTCAAAGGATGCCGGATGCAATTTTCCATCCCCATGCTCCGCATAAATCCAGAGATCTCCCCGGTAATCGGTTTTTTTCCCCAAGGGCACCTTGTAAGGGCGTGATTTGTCGTGCTCCGGTCTCTTTTCTTCCCGTGATCCATAGGTCGCTTTGAGTTGCCGCACCAACTCTTTGACCTCGGTCACCATGAGACACCGGCGTTGGGTTGCCTCCTTTGCCGGAAAGATTTTCACCACATTGGTGCGGGAGCCGGCCAATCCGATTCGGGACGGGTCCGTTTTGACCGCTTCCGCGTCCCATTGGTGAATTTCCCGACTATAAGCGCGGCGGGTTTGATGAAATTCCGGATAGGGGGGAAGCGTCCATTGCGTCAGCGTGACCAGGCATGGAAACCGCTCAATGGCCACCTTCTCGGTGCCCTTGCGGGTCACCCGTTGAACAGTCAGCATCCCGTCCCCGCCGATGTTATGGTCGGTGACATAGGCCACCTGGGCGATGCCCAGTTCCTCGGCCACTTGCGGGGGGACTTGAGCGGTGTCTCCATCGACGGACTGCATTCCCGTCACGATCAAGTATTCGTGGTCACCCTTGAAAATCTCCCGCTCGATTTTTCGAATCGCTTGGGCGAGGGGATAGGCGGTCGCCGGGGTATCGGC
This sequence comes from Opitutia bacterium, assembly GCA_003566375.1. GTDB lineage: Bacteria > Verrucomicrobiota > Verrucomicrobiia > Opitutales > T3Sed10-336 > T3Sed10-336. The sequence goes on along the minus strand of PXDN01000357.1, from coordinate 2,307 downwards.
TCCGCCCAACCGGCGGTCGGTCAACAGCACTCCATGGTCCACGCCGAGAGAGAGGGCGTGGCGCAGAACTTCCTCGGCAAACGGCGGCCCCATGGTCAGGGCCACAATTTGGCCCGGAATTTCTCGGCGAAGTTCCAAGGCGAAAGCCATGGCTTGTTGGTCCAGATCATTGCAAACGTTATCCAACAACGCGCGGCGAAGGGTTCCGGTATCCCAGTCCCACGCATCCCGGGGGATGTGTTTGGTGTCGGGCACCTGTTTCACCAAGGCAATGTAGTTCATGGCCGCCTTCTTGCTCCGTGTTTCCCGCAAGCCATCATAAAAAAGGGACGGAGAGGAGGCCGCACCGGCCTTCGCCCCATGGCTTTCTTCGCCGGAGCTTTTTTTCAAAAAAGCTTACTCCAACTCCCCGCCCGCATCCCCGCAGGGGTTGTTCAACCCTTCTCCTATTTTGTTTGAAACCGCTCCGTCCGTCTTTCCCAAAGAAATCCTGGAAACCGAGAGGAAACTGGTCCGGTGGCTTTTCCCGTTTTAAAGGGATGTTTTTTGCAAAAAGGAAACGGAGTGGACTTCTTCCTGTTCTGATCTTTGGCGGGGACCTGCCCAACCAGTCGGGAGAATTGACACCGGGGGGGAGGGTGGATTCTGATCCTCTCCCATGCTTCCGTTGACAACGTATTCCCGCCGGTCGTCCGCTTTTCCGGTCCTCCTGAGCCTTTGTCTTCTTGCGGCCGCTTTTGTTGGAGGCGGGGGCGCTTCCCCCGCTTTCGGCGAAGCCCCCAACGCCATTCGCTTCTCTTCCCAGCCGGCGGTCTCGCCGGATGGCGCCACGGTGGTTTTTTCCTGGCGGCGCGATCTTTGGACCACGCCGGTGGAGGGGGGGCGGGCGGTCCGGTTGACCTCCCATCCTTCCACCGATGCGTTCCCCTTGTTTTCTCCGGATGGCCAAACCCTGTTTTTCGGCAGTTTCCGGGACGGTCCCCGCCACCTCTACTCGATGCCGGCGTCCGGCGGCCCGATCACCCGTCTCAGTCATCATTCCGCCGGGTTGATTCCCGAAACCGTCCATCCGGACGGGGGCCGGGTCGTGTTCCGCGCTTTGCGCGACCAGCCGGGATTTCAGCCCCGGCGCCTGTTTACTCTCCCCACCGACCGCGATGACGGGGCCGAGGCCCTGCTGCTTGACCTGGATGCCCATTCCGCCGCTTTCCATCCGGACGGGGACCGGTTGCTCTTGGTCCGCAACAGCGCCCAAGGCCACCGCAAGGGATACCGCGGCAGCGCGGCCCCTTCCATTTGGTTGTACCAAAAGGAATCGGCGGATTTCACCCGGCTGATTGAGGAGGAAGCGGGAGCCCACGCTCCTCTCTGGCGGCCGGACGGGGAATCTTACTACTACGTTTCGGAGCGCGACGGCACCTGGAACATCTGGTTGCATGATTTGGGGGAAGACAACCATCGGCAGAAAACGTTTTTTAAAGACGATGGCGCGCGCGATCCCTCCCTCTCGGCCGACGGACGTGTCATGGTTTTCAACCGGGGCGTCGAATTGTGGGCCTGGTATCCGGAAAGCGGGGGCGACCCGGCGCCGATCCCGCTTCACCATCACTGGGAGGACGGGCAACCCGAGGTGGAAGTGCGGCAAATCCGTGGGACCTCCGACGCCGATTTTTCCAAATCCGGTCTGGAAATCGCCTTCACGGCGGAAGGCCGCCTGTTTGTCATGGACACCATCCTGCGCCGCCCCAATGCCGTGGCGGACCACAGCGACCGCGAGTATTCCTCGCCGGAGTTTTCGCCGGACGGCCGTTACCTGCGGGTTATTGAAGACACCGGCGACCGCCGCCGGTTGATCCGGCTCGAACGCGCCCATGCCGGGGATTTCTGGTGGAAGGCCCGTTCTTTTGAGCGCAAGGTGATTGCCGGGGAGGATGCGCCGGTCCATTCGTATCAATTCAGCCGTGACAAAAAGAAACTGGCGTGGATGGAAGGCAACGGCCGGTTGATGGTGGGCGGGCCCGATGGGGAAAACCCCAGGTTGATCCATCAATCGTGGGAACCGTTTGCCTATGACTGGTCGCCCGACGGGCGTTGGATGGCGGTGGCCACCCGCGACCCCGACTACAATCGCGACATCCACATCGTCAGCGTCGATGGCCAACGCGAGCCCCACAACCTCAGCCGGCATCCGGGCAACGAATGGTCGCCCTCCTGGTCGCCCGACGGCCGCAAAATCGCGTTTCTCGGACAACGTTCCGGCGGCAACACGGAAATTCATCTGGCGCACCTCTCCCTGGAGGACCACCT
>PXDN01000205.1 GCA_003566375.1 Opitutia bacterium | reverse complement strand
GGTGCCGTTGTCCCCGCCGCATTCTATCAGGGAGGCGGCCGGTTTCAAAAACCCGGGGCATTCCCGCGAATTCCCTTCCGGCGTTGGAAACTGGATACAAGCCTTGCCCAGTTTCTGTTGTTCGAGCAATTCCAGAATGGTGAGGGCGGTATCGGGATTCTCGACCGCAACCGCGTCCATGGCCGCGCCGAGCAGCATTTCGACCGCCTTGGTGTGTTTGGCGGGAACCTGCACGCCCGAGGTCAACGGCCTGCGGTCGGCGCCATTGAGGGAAGAATCAAGTTTCCCCTGCAAGACCGCTTTGGCACCGTCGCTGAATCCCTCCAATTTCTCCTGCAATTGTTGCAGCAGGCGGAGGCGGGCGGTGCTCTGGGCGATGGCCCGGTCCTCGGCCTGGATGCGGTTTTGCAATTCCCGAAACTCCTCGCGGGCGGCGGCCACTTTTTGCTGGGCGCCGGTCAGGTTCTCCCCGGCCTCGCCGGCTTCCGCCTCCGCCTTGCGCAAGGTTTCGCGAAGGCCCTCCAAGTTGGCCTTTGCCGCTTCCGCGTCGCTTTCCACTTCGGCGATTTCCTCGTTAAGGCTGGTTTGGCGCATTTCGTCGGAGCGCAGGTTGACCTCGATCATGGAGGTTTGATTGCGGCAACGGGTCACTTCGTTTTCGTAGCGCAGGAGACCGTTTTTCTCTTGGTTGAGGACCTGCTCGGCCTGGGTCAACTGATGCTGGAGGGAAAGCATCTCCTGATTGCGGAGCCGGAAGGTCTCGTCCGAATTATCAACCAAGTGGAGTTGCTCTTGCTTGATTTGCACGCTTCCCTCGGCCCGTTTGGCGATATCTCCCAGTTGGCTCTCGATGGAGAGAATTTCTTTTTCAGCCTCCTCCATGCGGTTCTCCAAATCCTTTGCGCGGGCGGTGGCCAGGCGGACACTGTTTTCAGCCTGTTCTTTGCGGGAGCGCAAATCAAAGACCGCCTGCTGCGTCTCCTGCAGGCGCTGATTGGTGTGGCCGCGCTCGACTTTTTTGGTTTCGATCCCGCTTTCTTTTTCCGCCAGATCGGTCCGCAGCTTGTCCAATTCCTTCTCCAATTCCCGCATGCGGGCTTCGGATTCATCCACCTCTTTGCGCAAAAACGAATACTGGAAGGCGCCCTGGGCGAGATCGAGGTGCTCCAAGCGATACCGAAGCCGTTTGTAGCGCAACGCCTTGGATGCCTGGCGGCGCAGGGATCCGATCTGGCGTTTCACCTCTTCGATCACGTCGGTGAGGCGGCTGAGATTGGTCTGGACCAAATTGAGCTTGTTGAGGGCTTCCTTGCGCTGGCTCTTGTATTTGGTGATCCCGGCCGCCTCCTCGAAAATGGCCCGCCGCTCGTTGGGGTTCGAGGAGAGAATCTGATCGATCTGGCCCTGGGCCATGATGGAATACGAGGTGCGCCCGATCCCCGTATCCATGAAAAGTTGCTGGATGTCGCGCAGGCGGCAGGATTTTCCGTTGAGGTAATAATCGCTCTGGGCGTCGCGCGAAACGCGGCGGGTGATCTCGACTTCGTTGAAACCCAGACTGAGGTGGGAATCGCAATCGGTGAAGACGAGGGAGACCTCGCAAACCTGCAGCGGTTTGCGCCGGTCGCTGCCCTCGAAAATGATGTCCTGCATCTTGCCTCCGCGCAGAGCCTTGGCACTCTGTTCACCCAACACCCAGCGGATGGCGTCGGCGGTGTTGCTTTTGCCGCAACCGTTCGGTCCCACGATGGCCGTCACCCCGGGGTCAAAGTGCAGGCGGGTGGAATCGGCGAAACTTTTGAAACCGTTAATGCGAAGTTCTTTTAAATGCATGTGGGCAATTTGCGGGGTGGTGAATCCGGGTTGGGTCCCTGTTAACTGAAAACCTCCCCTGCCCAAGATCTCTTGAGGGGGGAGGCGTGAAGGTGCGGCGGAGTTGACTTGGGAGTGAACCTGTTTCCTGCCAAGCCCATCACCGTCTCAGTAGAAGTCGATGTAATCGGCCACGTCGGCAAGATTGTCCATGTTCACCAGCATGAAACGGCGGTCATAGACTTCGTCCGGCGTGCCGGTGGTGTCAGTGAAGTTGGAGTCAAAACGGGGAATGATAATGCCGTCGAGCACGCCGCGACGAAGCAGGGGGCGCCAGTCGAAGAAGATGCTTTCGTCCACCACAAAGAAATCAACCGCTTCCAAGCGGGAGCCAACCTCGTCCCAACCAGTGAAGGGCATGCCGGCGATGCAGATCAGGATATCGACATTGGGATGGGTGTCCAAGGCCAGCTCAATGCCCCGCATGTCGATGACCTCATCCCCCTCAAACCCCTCTTCGCCTTCCTCCAGTGGCGGACGGGCCGGGACCACGCCCAAAACCTCAATGTTGGCATTGGCGAAAGCCTGCTGCATGGCATCCATGCGCTCGCGGTGGAAAACATTGCGGGGATCGGTATCGCCAACGATGACCACGTTGCGCCCGTCGGAGTTGGCCAGGATACGTTCGGCCATGACGGAGGCGAGCTGCCGGTCGAGGGAAGGATCGTAGTAGGTGAGGTGCGCGGGCTGGGATTGTCGGTAAATGTGAACCGCGGCGACCACCAAGGTCGCGAAAACAATGCCAACCATGGCCAGCTTGGCCTTTTCCTCGTCCTTCTTGCGATTGACGAAGACAAAAGCGAGGCCAATGCCCAACAAAATAAGTAAGATAAGTGTGATCATGAAACAATCAGGTAAAATACCGCTGAACTTCTGACAGCATCACAACTCCAGGCCCGGGTTTCAACTCTTTCTTTTTCCCCGGCGGACCAAAATCCCCCAAACCAGCCAGGGAATCCCGCCAAAAGCGCAAACGAGAACAAACCAATCCCCGTGCAGGGTGTAGTAGGACAACCTTTCCCGCCAAGCGGCGTCCCTCGTGATGACGAAGGCCTGGCCTCCCCGAAAAAACACGCTCCCCTCCCCGTCGGTCAACACACCGCGAATGCCGCCGTATTCGTCGATCCAGCCGCTCCAACCACCGTTTCCCGAACGCAGCACCGGCCGGCGGGTTTCCACCGCCCGCAAAACGGAGTGGGCGGCGTGCTGGTAGGGCATGGCCTCTTCCCCGTACCAGCCGTTGTTGGTGGCCACCACCAGCATGTCCGCTCCGCCCCGAACCGCGTCGCGGGCGAGCCGGGCGAAGACATCCTCGTAACAAATCAGGGTGCCGAACCGGACCGTTTCCTCTCCCAACCGCACCGGAAACGGTTCGACCGAGCTTCCGCGCGCGAAACTTCCCTCAATCGGCACGATCTTTTCCAACCACGGCCACAAGCGGGCCAGCGGCACGTATTCGCCAAACGGCACCAGCTTTCGCTTGGCGTAGAAATGGGGATGCAGGCCCGTCTCCGGCTCCACCAGAAACATGCCGTTGATCCAATCGTCCTCCCCGTTCCGGATCACCCCGATGGAACCGAGCAGCAACGGGGTTTCCACCGACCGGGCAATCTCCTCCACCCACGCCCGGCCAAACGCGTTTCCCTTGACCGGCAGCGGCAGGACGGCCTCGGGCCACAACAACAGATCCGGACTCTCGGGCAAACCCGCGACCAGGCGGGTCGTTCGGTCGATGGTCTCCAGAATTTCCCGCGCCGAATCCTCGTCCCATTTCATATCCTGGGGAATGTGGGGTTGCACAAACCCCGCCGTGAACACCTCCTCCCGCTCTCCGGCGGAGTCCCGCGTCCACCGGTAGGGAAAAACCACCGCCAGCATGAGCACCGCCAGCACGGCGAAAAACTCGGGGCAAAACCGCCGCCAGCCTTCCCGCCAGTAACGCAGCCAGCGGTCGGCGTAAAAAGCGAGCCCGAGGTTGAACAGGATCAACACGAAGGACGTCCCGTGGGCTCCGGTCCAGGCCGAAATTTGCAGCAGCAGCGGTTTTTGCCAATGGCTCGCGGCCAGCGGCAGCCACGGAAAGCCGCTCAACACGAAGCCCCGCAGGTATTCAAAAACCACCCACAACGCCGCCGCTCC
>PXDN01000264.1 GCA_003566375.1 Opitutia bacterium | reverse complement strand
CATAGATCATCCAGTCGCGAGGTGCCGAAGCCGCGAACGTGGCGTTCGACGCGAGGAGCGTCCCGGTGCTGCCAGAGGTTCCCCCGCCGACCTGTATCCCGAAGGTCCGGCAGTCCACCACCGCGCCCGCCTCCACGTGCGCCATGCCGGAGAGCGCGTCGATCCGGATTTTGTTCAAGCGGGAGAGGTCCAGCACCCAGCCGCCCCGCAGGGGGGAGGCCGATCCGGTCAGCGAGGAACCGGCTCCGCGGGCGGTCACCGGAATTTGGTGACGGTTGGCCATGGTCAGAATCACCCCGATCTCCTCTTCCCCGCCCGGCCGCAGCAAGGCATCGGGCAAAAACGAGAGTTTGCTGCCATCGAAGGAGGCCAGGTAGCGGGAATCGCCGTCGCTCAACACCACGGAGGGTCCCAGTTTTTTCAGCAGCGAACGGGTGGCTTGTTTCGCGTTCATGAAGCGGTTTTTTTGTCTTGGTCGGGACCGGCGGGAGCGCGTAATCCAGGCGCCGGTCCGCGTTGGCTGGATTGAATGAATTCAATGAAGGCGGCCATGTCGGCGCCACCGGCCGCCGGATGCGTTTGCAGGCGCTCCACCGCCTGGGTGCGGTTCAAACCCGAACGGTAGAGGATCCGGTAGGCCTCCTTGATCAGGCGAATTCGATCTTCATCGAAACCGGCCCGTTGCAAACCAATCAAATTGATCCCCCGGATGACCGCCGGATTTCCGTCGCCGATCAGGTATGGCGGTATGTCTTTCTCCACCTTGGCGCACCCGCCCAGCATGGCGCGGGTGCCGATGCGGCAAAACTGGTGCACCGCCGTGAGCCCGCCGACGATGGCGTGGTCGTCCACCCGCACATGTCCCGCCAAAGTGGCGTTATTGCTGAGAATCACCCGGTTGCCGACCACGCAATCATGGGCGACATGGCTGTAGGCGAGGAACAGATTGCCATCACCAATGACCGTGAATTCCCCGTCGAAGGTCGCCGCGTGGATGGTGCAAAACTCGCGAAACACGTTGCGCTCGCCGACCCGCAGACCCGGGCGTCCGCCCTTGTATTTCAAATCCTGGGTTTTGAGGCCGACACAGGCGTGGGGGAACACCTCGCACCCGTTTCCCAACACGGTGAATCCATCGACGGTGGCGTGGTGGTGGAGAACGCATCCGTCGCCCAGGGTGACCCCGTCACCGACGTAAGCGTGGGGGCCGATACGCACCTCCCGCCCGAGGGTGGCTCCGGAACTGACGATGGCGGTCGGATGGATTTCGCCGTTTCCTGTCACTGCGCCCATGGAATTAACTGGCGTCCCCGCTTTCCATGATGGTGAACATGACCTCGCCGGATGAAACCGTATGCCCATCAACCTTGCATTCACAAGCGGCGATGCCGATTTTATTCGCCCGGAATTTGGTCAATTTGACCCGCACCACCAATTGATCCCCCGGTTTGACCGGTTTACGGAATTTCACTTTGTCGCAACTCATGAAAAAAGCGAGTTTGGCCACGTCCCCGATTTTGCGAAGCATGAGAATGCCGGCCGCCTGGGCCATCGCCTCCACCTGCAAAACGCCCGGCATGACCGGCGTGCCCGGGAAATGGCCTTGAAAGTAGGGTTCATTGATCGAGACGTTTTTGATGGCGGTCAATTCCTCGCCGTGAACGATGTCGAGAATTCGGTCGATCATCACAAACGGGTAGCGGTGCGGCAGCGTTTCCAAAATGGCCCCGATGTCCATGGAGTTTTCCGTGGGGCGGATGACGGCGGGGGCGGCCGGTTTCGCGGCGGCTTTGGCCGCGCGGCTCTCTTTGCCGCTTTTGGCGGTGGCGGCCGCCTTTTCCCCGTTCTGGCGTTCGAGCCACTGGGCGGCCAGGGCTTTGGTCAATTCCGAGTTGATGGCGTGACCGGGACGCATGGCGATGATGTGGGCCTTGACCGGCATGCCGAGCAGGAAGATGTCGCCCACGATATCCAAAATCTTGTGACGGACGAACTCGTCTTTGAAACGAAGCGGTTCCTTCGAGAGAATCTTGTCGCCTTTGATCACCACCGCGTTTTCCAAGCTGCCCCCGCGGATTTTACCCAGCTTCAACAACTCCTCGATCTCCTCGTAAACGGTGAAGGTGCGGGCCGGGGCGATATCGCGGGCGTAACTTTCCGGATCAATGGTGATCGACAAATGCTGGGTGTGGGTGCCGCGGTCGTCCGCCGAGGTGCAGGAAACCCGGAAGGTGTCGCAAGGGAGGGCCACGATGGAGGAATTGCCGCGGGTTACGGAAACGGGGGCCGTCAACTCGAAGCAAACCTGTTCCTTATCCTGTTCGACCGCCCCGGCTTCCTGGAGCAACTCGACGAACGGCCGGGCCGAACCGTCCAAAATCGGCGGCTCGCTGGCATCCATTTCGATCACCACGTTATCGATGGCGCAGCCGTGCAAGGCGCTCAAAACGTGTTCCACGGTATGGATTTTGGTGTAGCCGGATGAAATCGTGGTGCTGCGGACCAACTCGGTGACAAAGGAGACATCCGAGCGGATTTCCGGTTTGCCGTACAAGTCGATGCGACGGAAAACGACCCCGTGGTCAGCCGGAGCCGGCTTGAAGGTAAGCCGGACCTCGTCACCCGTGTGCAGTGCCTTTCCTTTGATCGAAACTTCCCGCTCGATGGTTCTTTGATTCATCATGTTCTTGAAACTGAAGGTTCAGGGATTAAACAACCGAAGGAGGAGAAGTAAATCCGTAATTGGCCAAAGTCCGGCGGGGGAAAATCGGGGCTGGCCGGATCAACAGGTCCGGTCCCCGCCTCACCCCAGCAAAGCATACAGCAAGAGGGTTGTCGCCAGGGCCGTCAACCCCTGCACCAAAGTGGCCAGGGTTTGGGCTTTGTAGGCGTCTTTGACATCCATGCCGCTGAATTGGGTGACGACCCAAAAATAACTGTCGTTCGCGTGCGACACCGTCATGGCGCCGGCGCCGATGGCCATCACCACCAGGGCCAGCTGCACGGGGGATTCCACGCCCATGCCCGGCAGCAACGGAGCAATCAGGGCCGACGTCACCACCAAAGCGGTGGTGGAGGACCCTTGGGCGGTTTTCAAACCGGCGGCGATGAAAAAGGGCACCAGTAAGACGAAGGCCCCTCCGGGCAATCCGCTTTCGGCCAACCCCTTGATCATTTCTGAAATCGGGGTTTCGCTCAGCACCCGCCCGAAAGCGCCGCCGGCGCCGGTGATGAGCAATATCGGCGCCGCGCTTTTGATCCCCTCGGCAAACCAGCCGGTCAGGGTTTCCTCGTTCCATTGCGGCATCAAAGCAAAGGCCGCCAAAAGCCCGACCATCAGGGCCACCATCGGCGACCCGAGAAACAAAATCGTTTCCGCTCCCGGACCCGCGTAGCCCGCGAATGCAGAAAATGAACCGGCGGTAATCAGCAAAATCGGAACCAAGATGGGAGCGAATGCTTTCCAAGCCGGAGGCAATTCACCGAACGATTTAACAATCTCATCCGGGTTCAGCGGTTCGTCCTCGCCTTCAATCCGAATCCGCACCGCCACCCGCGTGGCCCAGAGGTAGCCGGCGAAAATCGTGGGCACGGCGACAAGCAAACCGATGAACAATACAGTGCCAATGTAATCGGCGGCTCCAATGTTGCCCGCCGCCGTGATCGGCCCCGGGGTCGGCGGCACCAGCGTGTGCGTGGCATATAGCCCGGTGGCCAGGGCCACGGCCATGGAGGCGAGCCCGACCTGGGTGCGGCGGGCCAGGGCTTTTTTGAGGCTGGACAGGATGACGTATCCGGAATCGCAAAACACCGGAATACTGACAATCGAACCGATCAGCGACATGGCGAGTTGGGGGCGCTTCTCTCCCACGCAGCGGAGAATCACCTCCGCCATTTTGAGAGCGCCGCCCGACTTTTCCAAAATGGTCCCGATGATCGTCCCCGCGATGATCACCAAACCGATGTAGCCCATAATGGCGCCGAATCCGCCGTTGATGGCCGCCACCAAATCGGCCAT
>PXDN01000294.1 GCA_003566375.1 Opitutia bacterium | reverse complement strand
CGCGCCGATCAGCAACAGCAGCAGGTATCCAAACAGGCCGTGGGGAATCCGCCCGAGATCAAACGCCTCGGCCAAGTGCCCCATGCCCGCTTGCAAGGTGTCAATACCGATGAAGATCAATCCAAAGCCGGCCAAGGCGAGCCCGGCGGACGAGACCCGTCCCCGCCCCAGCAAACGCAGGAACGCCCCCACCCCCGTCAGCGGCAGGGCAAACGCCCCCACGCTGAACTTCAGTCCGACGGTGGAAACAATCCATCCGGTCCCGGTGGTGCCGAGGCTGGCCCCGAACACCACCCCGATGGTTTGCCCGAAACTCAAAAGCCCGGCGCTGACAAACCCGATGGTCATCAGAGTGGTGGCGCTCGACGACTGCACCAGCGCGGTCACCGTCATGCCGGACAAAAACGCGGTCACCGGTTTGTCCGTAAACCGAAGCAGCGCCCGGCGCAGGGAATCCCCGGCAAACGCCTTCAACCCCTCGGTCAACAAAATCATTCCGAGGAGAAACAAACCGATGCCGCCGAGTAATTGAAAAAACACGGGAAAGAAAATCAGCCCGAAATGGCCGGGACTTCAACGTAATTGCGAGGAGGGCTCGTTTTAATAAACCCGTTGTTGCGGGCGGAGGTTTACTCGGGTCGGGATTTTCCGATTCCCATCATGATCGCCCCCTTGTAGCCGCCAGCCCGCTGGTATTGGCTGGAAAACCTTCCGTAATTCCATACCACCACGCCGGGATCCCCGTCGGCCAGGTGGGAAGGACCGCTGGGCGCCCACACTCCCGGGGATTGCCGGTCGTGGATGTCGATCCGCATCGGCGGGCTGACGGCGGCGGCTTTGACAAATTCCCCCGTTTCCCCGTCGAAACGCCGCTTCTGGATTTGCGTGGTTTGGTCATCCAGCGTCACCGGCAAATAAACTTCCCGCGGATCATGGGGATTGATGTGGCTGCCGGTTCGCCAGCCGGTGCGCGGGCCAACCGGATAATGCCGCCATTGGCCGTCCACATGCCGCGACCAGTATTCGGTGACATGGCCGGAAACCATTCCCGAACCGCGGGCGTTTTCCCGCGATCCCCAGGTCAAATACGCGTTCCCCTCCCCGTCCACGTTGATGCTCGACCAAAAGGGACGGGAATGGCCACCCGCGGGGTCGGCGATCACATCAAGGTAATCATGGCCGTTGGTGACCGGGGTGTCGGACCAATCGAAAGCGGGTTGTCCGTCCGCGCGGAAAAAGCGGTCCTCCCCGGCGTCATAATAAACATAATACAGCCCGTGCGACATCGGCACCTCCATGTTTTTATCGAGCGCCATGAAATGGAGGCGGCCGCGTTCGGCATCGAAAAACGACAGGGTGTAGGAGCGGTCGTTGTAATCCCCGCCAAAGGCGAACGACCAGAGGGTCCGCTCGCGGAATGTTTCGCCGTCGTCTTCTGAAAGGAAGAGCAACTCCCGGCGGGCACCCCCGTAAACGGTGTAATTTTGCAGAAAAATCCGCCCGTTGCGGTCGCTCCACAGGGCCGACTGGCTGCCGACGTTGCCGGTCAGCTCCGAAGCCAGGGTGTCATGGAGGATTTCAAACTCGGACACGTCATGCGGACGAACTCCGCGCGCGACCTGCTTTTGGTCGTTGTAGCCGCCGACGATGGAGTAAAACACCACCACGCGCCCCTTTGAATCGAAGGTGAAGGAAGGATTGTTGTGCATGTCGATGCCCGGCGTGGACAGAACGGCGGTCTCGACGGCACCGGTTTGCAAATGAATCGACCGGATGCCCGCCTCTCCGCCCGAGGTCACGAAGGACACAAACAATTTGCCGCCGCCCAACGCCGTGACCGGCCTGCCCCGGTAGTTCCAACTACCATCCTCCACGATTTCGCGGACTGTGTAACCGTGCCCGGAGGATTCCGGCTTCGCGGCCACAAGCGGAGCCAACAAAAAGACAGCCGCGCCGCCCAAGGCCGCCGCCCTTAACCGTGGAAAGAATCGTCGCGTGGAAAATCCGGATTGAATTACATTCATCATACTATTCTGGGTTGAAGCGCAAAAACACGGCCCATGGGTCATTCGTGCGAGCAACGCCAATATCCGCGAAAAACGATTCACAACAAAGCTTGAGAGAAAAGGCAAAAGGTAAAAGGTTAAAGGAAAAGAGGCTTGCCAGCGAAAGGGTTTGGCTCAACTTTTCCCCCTTTGAACTCCGTCCAAAACAGTCCTATGAAAACCGAATCCGTCGTCTCTTTTCCCAATCCGGAAATCGGCCCCGAAATGAAGGGGGCCGAGGTCGTGGTCGAATGCTTGGCCAGGGAAGGAGTGGAGGTCGTGTTCGCCTACCCGGGAGGAGCTTCCCAGGAGTTGCACCAGGCTCTGGCCAAGACGAAAAAGTTGCGGACCATTCTGCCCCGTCATGAACAAGGCGGATCGTTTGCCGCCGAGGGCTACGCGCGGGCAACCGGCAAACCGGGGGTTTGCTTCGCCACCAGCGGGCCGGGAGCGACCAACTTGGTCACGGCCATCGCCGACGCCTACATGGACAGCACCCCGCTGATCGCCATCACCGGCCAGGTTTATCAGAAGTTCATCGGTAAAAGCGCCTTTCAGGAAACCGACTTCTTCGGCATGACGCTGCCGATCGTGAAACACAGCTATCTGGTGCTCAACGCGGAGGATTTGCCGCGGATTTTCAAGGAAGCCTTTCACCTCGCCACCACGGGTCGCCCGGGGCCGGTGGTGATCGACATTCCCAAAGACGTGCAGCAGGCCCGCATCAAGCCGGAGTATCCGGCCAAGGTCGAAATGCGCAGCTACAATCCGGAACGCAAGGCCACGGACGATCAGCTGGAAGAGGTTCTGCGTTTGTTGGCCAAAGCCCAAAAGCCGGTGCTCTACGTGGGAGGCGGCATCGTGTCCGGCAACGCCAACGACGAGCTGCTGGCCTTCGCCGAACGCAACCAGATCCCGGTTGCCACCACCTTGATGGGTGTGGGGGCGTTTCCCGAAACCCATCCCTTGTCTTTAAAATGGTTTGGCATGCACGGAACCGTGGCCGGCAACTGGGCGGTCCAGCAGTCCGACCTCTTGTTCGCCCTCGGCGTGCGGTTTGACGACCGCATCACCGGAGAAGTTTCAAAATTCGCCCCCGAAGCGACCATTGTCCATATCGACATCGACGCCTCCGAGCACAACAAAAACAAGGTCGTTCATTATCCGATCATCTCCGACGTCAAGCACGCCCTCGGCCGCCTGAACGAGTTGGGGAAAAAGCTCGACACGCCCGTGCCCGACACGACCGTGTGGCTGGAAACGGTGCGCGGGTGGATGAAGGAGCATCCCTTCCGCTTCGATCCAGATTGTCCGCACATTCTCGCCCAGGAGGCCATCCGGGTTCTGTTTGAATTGACCAAGGGCGAGGCCATCATCACGACCGGAGTCGGCCAGCATCAAATGTGGGCGGCCCAGTTTTACGACTACGCCAACCCCCGCTCCTACATCAGTTCGCTAGGCTTGGGCGCGATGGGATACGGTTACCCGGCGGCGCTCGGCGCCAAGATGGCGTGTCCCGACAAACATGTGATCGACATCGACGGCGATGGCTCGTTCGTGATGAACATCCAGGAACTGGCAACCGCCAAAATTGAGAAGATCGGCGCCAAGGCGATGATCCTGAACAACCAGCACCTCGGCATGGTGGTGCAATGGGAAGACCGGTTCTACAACAGCGTTCGCGGCCACACCATTTTGGGCGACGCCTCCAACATCGGCAGCCCGGACAACATCGGCGGGCTCTATCCGAATTTCGTGCAAATCGCCGCCGGTTTCGGGGTGCCGGGCCGGATGGTTCACAAGAAGGAGGAATTGCGGGACGCGGTTCAGGAGATGCTCGATTGCGACGGCCCTTTCCTATTGGATGTGGTCGTTCCCTACACCGAACACGTGCTCCCGATGATTCCGGCCGGCAAGACCGTGGCGGACATGATCATCAAATAACCGGGCGGAAAAGCGGGGAGGTTCGGCTTCGTTGCCATTACTTCGGAACTTT
>PXDN01000049.1 GCA_003566375.1 Opitutia bacterium | reverse complement strand
GAGCAGGCGTTGGTTCATGGTGTCCAGCTCCGCCCGCGCTTCCTGGCGTTTGGAGATGTCCCGGAAGAGGGTCAAAAGGAGGGTGGGCTGGCCCGGGATTTCCAGCAAAGAGTCCGAAATCTCAAACCACCCGGTCTTCCCGTTCCACAGGGTGTATTTACATTCATACAGAGATCGGACTTCGCGGTTTTTGATGCGCTCGATAAATTTCTTCCGCAGCGACTCGCGCGATTCCTCTTGTTGAACAATGGAGATCGGCTGCCCTTCCAACTCGCTTTCCTTCAAACCGGTCATGCGGGCATAGGCCGCGTTTACCATAAGGATTACGCCCTGTTCGTTGGCCAGGCGCATGCCGTCGGCGGAAGCGTTCCAGACCAGGCGGAATTGGGATTCGGATTTGCGCAGGGCCTCGTGGGCCTGGATGCGTTCAAAAGCGCCGCCGCACTGGTCGCCCAACGATTGCAAGGTGACCAAGTCCTGTTGCGTGTAGGCGTTCGGGGCGTAACTTTGAATCGTCATGACACCGACCGTTTTCCCTCCGAAGCGGACCGGCACGTAGAGCAGGGAGGAGGACCGCCGTGCGGTGTCTCCGAATGGAATGCCCGGCGATTGTTCATGGTGGTTTCCATCCCGCAGGATTAATTGGGCGCCTTGGGTTTCGACCAGGCGGCACATGTCGGAGCGGGGCCTCTCATCATCGTGCTTTTCCACCACTTTTTTGCCATCTGTGGTGTCGATGGTCAAAAGCAGTTTTTCATTTTCCGGCCCGGGCAGAAACAGGACGAAACCAAAGGCGTCCCAGCCTATCAGTTCTTCGGATTTCCGGCTGATAATCAGCGCCGCCTCATCCAAGGAGGTGCTGATACTGAGTTCCAGGCTGAGTTTCGACTGGATTTCAGTGGCGATTTCCGCCTTTTTTCGTTCGGTGATGTCCTGCAAAATTCCCATGGCGCCGACCGCCTTTCCGCTGTTATCATAATTTTGAACGGAGGTATCGGATATCCAACGGACTTTCCCCTCCCGGGTCAGGATTTTCATGTCGCAACGCCAGTCCCTGATTATGCCATCGGCCGTTGCCTGGCTGGCATCCTCCTTCGTCATGCCGGTCGCTTCGCCGGCCATGTGGGATTCCAAAATGATTTTCCTCCACAGGTCACCGCCCATCTCTTCCGGTCCGTAGCCGATCAAGTCGCGGATGTTTTCCCCCATAAAGAGATAGCGTCTCGGAAAATAACTGGAAACGTAGGGCACGGCGCCGACCCCCCGGATGGCGCGCCGGTAGAGATCTTCGGTTTGCCGCAACTTCTCTTCCGCCTCCTTGCGCTCGGTGATGTCCACCAAGGTGGCGATGCGGTTCCGTTTCCCCGATTTGGGTTCTATAAACTGATGGGCGGAGAACTGTGCCCAAACAACCCGACCGTCCTTGTGCAGATACCGTTTTTCGAAAGTATAATGATCAATCTTTCCCGAAACAAAATCCTTGGCCAGTTCCATTTGCCGCTGATAATCATCCGGATGGGATACCTTTTCAAACGCGCCGGGCGTATGCGATTCCTCGGCTGAAACGCCGGTGATGCGCTCGTGGGCCGGATTGACCAGCATGGTCGGGCTGTTCCAGTTTCGCCGCCAGGCGATGCCAATGGGCACCGAATCAAAGATGAATTTGAATCGGGCATGTTCGCGGGCCGCTTCTTCCTTGGTGGTGAGGAGATCGGCGGTTCGTTCCTCCACCCGTTTTTCCAGCTCGTTGCGGGCCGTCTCCAACTCGCCGTCGCGAAGCTGGATTTGATCCAGCATCTCGTTAAACCCGTCTATCAACTGACCCAGTTCATCTCCGGAGGTTTTTTTGGCCCGAAGGCCGTATTTCTTTTCCCGGGCGACGCGGCGGACGACACCCGCCAGTTCGAATATCGGCCGCAAAACCAATCCCTGCAAAGCGCGCGACACCAGAATGGCCAAAAACAGGGAGCTGGCGAACATGGCTGTCACGATGATAACAAAGTTTTTTTGCCGGTCCCAAAGAATTTGCAAATCGGATAGAATGAACAGACTGCCGATTTCCCGCCCCCGGTGGACAATTGGGTGGTGGAGATGCATGCGGTGGGAAGTGAACTCAACGCCGCGGGTGAGCGCGGGAGCGGTTTCCGGCGAATCGGGCGAATGCGCCGGATAACCGGCCAGAAGTTCGCCTTCGGGGGTGTAAACGGCCGCTCCCAGAATCAGGGGGTTGGCCTGAAGAGCCTCCAAGGTTTCCCGGGCGGCCGCCGGGTCGTTGAATTCGAGAGCGGCGGAGGTGTTGGCCCCGATGATCTTTGCCAGAATGGTGATGTCCTTTTCCAAGATTCTCCGAAAGGAAATCACATCATAAACCACGAACAACGCGCAGGCCAGCAGCAAGGCGGATCCGCTGGTGATCAGAATCACCAGGGATTGCTTGTTGCGAATGTTGAGGTTGGAGAATCTCATTCGGGCTTACTCCATGTTGTCGGGCAGAAGATCGGCCAGGCGCAGCAGTTGGGAACTCAGAACAATGTTTTCCCGCCTGGCCGCCGCTGGGCGGATGGCCATGCGCACCCTGTTGTCACGAAAGTGAAAATGGATCATGCCACCGGCATTGGTGAACGAGGGGTGTTCGCCCACGGTCAGCACGGGATGCCCGCGGCTGCGGGTGAGGTGCTCCCGGTAACGGGAGCGTTCCCGCGAGCTGACGAAGAGGATGTGGATGGACTCCGGGGCGCTGGTTACGTCATACTCCAGCACCCGGATCGGCCGGCCTTCCCCGGGGTCGGCTTCCGCCACTGCCCGCAAATGTCCCAGCACCGGCGTGGCTCCGGCCACGCCGATGACGATGGGGGCGGATTCGTTTGCAAAAGCACCCTCCGGCCAAGAGACATACCGAGTGAAATTGTAGAGAAAGAGCGCCTTCACCTGGGATTCGTCCAGTTCCGCGCCGTCGGCATGATTCGGAACGAACGCCGCCAGCAGCAGCACCAGCAGGAGCGGAATCGTTTTTGTTATCCATGGGCAGGTGCCTCTCCTTGCGGAATTCCCGAACTGGATTGCATGAAATCGCGTCATCATGTCCCGTTAAAAGCTCCAGGAGAGCTTCCCGTAAAACCCCCGCGGCACTTCGGAAGTGCTGGGCAAAAGCGGTTCCGAACCCCGCTCCCGGTGTTGGGATCCGAATAGATTTTGTCCCACCAGGGAGAATTCGATCCACTCGGTCGGCCGGTAAGCCAGGCGCAGGTCGGCGGTTAGGTAGGACCGGGTGTTGAAAAGATTGTCCACAAAACGAAATTGGGCGTCGGCGGTGGCGCGGGTGGTGAAATCGAACGAGGAACGCAGGGCGGCCTGGTGCCGGGGAGATCCCCGGCTGAGATTGGCGGTGTCGAGACCCGGCGGTCCCGAGACGTTGACATACAGAAACGAATAGGAGGCGGTGAGCCGCAACTCATCGGAAACGGCGGTCGTGAGGGCGATTTCCCCGCCTTGGGAGTAAGCGTCGAGCAGGTTGGCAAAGGCCATTTCCGCCGTTCCGGGGTTGCCCGGTTCAAACCGGGTGAATCCATGGACGTTGATCAGGTCACGGTAATCGTTGTGGAAAACCGCCGCGTCCAGTTGCCAGCGGGGAGTGGGATGAAACCGGTAGCCGGTTTCAAAAGCATGCAGGACTTCCGCGTTGGCATTCGGATTCCCGACGATTTTCGGCACGTAAAGGTTTCCGTCGGGACCGGTGAAGGGCGAACCGGCGTCGATGGCGAGCAAGTCCGCTCCCTCGATGCCGCCGGGGGTGCGCACCGAGCGGGAGACCGCTCCCCAGAAGGTCTGGCTGTCGCTCGGTTTCACCTTGGCCCGCAGGGATGGTTGCCACTCCACGCCGGTGAAATCGTTGTGCTCCAATTTGACGCCACCGGTGAAGGCCAGCCGATCAGGCATGGGGGTGATTTGGTGTTGCGCGAAAATATTGACCAACGAATGATTGAAACGACGGTTGCGGATCGCAATGGAGGGGTGGGTCTCGCTCAAACGGTTGGTCTGGTGGCGAAAGCCGCCTCCCCAAATGGTTT
>PXDN01000269.1 GCA_003566375.1 Opitutia bacterium | reverse complement strand
GTGAGCGTGGCGTCCTGATCGCGACCGCCCGAATTCTCGGGAATTCGGCTACTTTCGGCGGCAATGCGCAACTTCAAAGACGGCGGCCTGCCCCTCGAGGCGCTGAATACCTGCCTGCACAGCTCGGGAGGAATAAGCATTCAGATGCTCGGGGAACTGTCCGTCTTCGACGCCCCCGCCTCGACGGACCGGTCGCTGGAAGTGCATGGAATTCTGCGCGGTGACGCCCATGCCGTTACTCGCACAGGTTCAGGGATCATCACCGGTGTCACCACCGTGCCGGCCGAACGGAAAGGGGTCCCCTGGCCGCAGGTGCTGAACGACTATGTGGCCAAGGCAACCGAACTGCCTTTCCAGGGCGCGATGAACCGCGTGGTGCTGGCGCCCGGCGTGAACCAATACGGCGGCGGCTTGAACCCCCGAGGCATCTACTACATCAATACGGGCGGTGGAAACCTGACCATCGCCCGCAGCCGGCTGCTGGGAACGCTGATCGTCGACGCGGGGAATGGAACCGTGAGCATCGAGAACTCGTGCTTCATGGAGCCGTACAGGCCCGATTTCCCCGTGCTGCTGATCAAGGGGACGACGAACCTGGCCCTCCGCAGCACGGGCGGCAACCAGTTCCTGCGCGAGTCCCGCGAAGGGCACAACTACAATCTGCCCGGCGCGCCCTATCAGGGCCAAACGAACAACGATCAGCGCGACTCGTATCCTTCCGAAATCCGCGGACTGATCCACGTGATCGGCGATGTCACCTTTGCGGACTCAGGGGTCTACCGGGGCGCCGTTCTGGTACAGGGCAAGGTGCAGATCGGCATGCTCCGCAACCCGCGGATCTACCACGACCGCGACCTGATCATCAACCCGCCCTGGGGCTATTCCAGCGATCCGGATAACACCTCGATGATCGTCCAGCCACGAACCTGGACGCGCCAGCCATCGTCCTAGTAGGTCCTATATGTTTGCCACCGCATCATTCGTCAGTATTCTGTGGGGACTGGTCGTGGCCACCTCACATGCCCTGTGGGCATGGGTGAGCTGGCGCCGTACCGGACGTGCCGCCGTCGGCAGACGCCGAACTGGTTGTACCAAGCTCCGGGAATTGGAAATGGAACCTGACGGCACAGTGGTGTGGAAGGCGATCCGCCGATCCGCGTCTCCGGGCGACTCCGCCGTACGCCAAACGCGACTCAACCCGTTGACCAGGTTCGATGACCAGCAGTGGGAAAGGGGCTCGACAGGCAACGCCACTCAGCCGGAGTTCTGTCGTGCCGTGAAACGCCGTCTGGCCGAGTGGAAACGCGGTGGCGCCCGGCTCTCCGTAATCCTTGTCAGCGTCTTGCAACCTGAGCGGAGCGCCATCGATCGCCGTCCGAATGAAGACGGCAGCTTACCTCAAGTTATCCTAACCGCCGCAACGGCGGCTCTCCGCGACATGGATCTTCTGGCCGAACTCGAAAATGGCTGCTTGGGCATTCTTGTCCCCACCGCGAACAGCGTGGACGCCGCGACCATTGCGTCCCGGGTTTGCCACGCCATTCGGACGTGTGCTGCTTCCACTCACAGCGAATGCGAATGCTTCTCGGCTGCTGCGGGCTTCACCGAGGCCACCGAGGGCGACGACATGGTCCGACTGCTCACAAGAGCCGAGGAATCTCTTCGAATCGCCGTGCAAGACGAGTAAGCACGCGGCCAGCATCGCGCATTCTGAGGGAGGCGATCAGCGCGCAAGAGATCGCCTCGAAACTCCTCCCAAGCTTCAGCGCCCAGCGGATACAACTGACAACTGCTCGTCGAATTAGGCTTCGAGCAAGGCGACGTGACCGCCAAGGAGCATCGCGTGTTTCGGCATCCCGAGTCGGGATGCACGCTGTTCCTACCTGAAAACAGGCTCGCAGAGCGTCCCAGACCAGCGGACTTGGTGGGGATACGAGCGGATTTGGCCTACCAGGGGCATCTTGACGAAGAAACGTTTGATCGTTTTGTGGAGGAAGGCAAGCTGCCGGCGACAGCGGGATAGTCCGACGTCCAAATCCAGCGGTTTCTGTGCGCCACGAATCAGCCAGCACCCTGGACGAACTCGAAATCCCCGCGGCGGACTGAACGAGTCCATTCCAATGCCCCCCGTCTCAGCGAACTCGCCGACCGATCCCGTCAATCCCCACCCATCGTTGTAGGCCCAGCCGAAAGCGCCGGCAAAAACTCCACCCTCCAAAGAGCCAGCAAAGCCCGCACCGCTAGCAGCGACCAATGACCGAATCGCTCTTGCCGCAACCACTCCCCCAACCTACATGTGGCCAAGCTGACAAATTGTCAAGTCTCAGATTATTTGATTTCGAGTCTCGAATTGTTTGTTTGGTGAGTCTCGGATTAGTCATCAGATCTTGAAGCACCTGGAAGAAAAGATCGTCTTGAATTTCTGCGGAGGGGCGAAAAAAGGCCCCCTGTTTGCAGGGGGCATGGTTGGAGATCCGGACGTTGGGGTCAGCTTTCCGAAGCGCGCGGAGGCGGCGGCAGCAAGGGCGAGAGGTAACCGATGGCCGTGCGGAAATCGCAGGCTTGAACTGCGATCACGAAGTCGATGGGGTTGAAGTTCCGTTCGCAACGGAAGCAGCGTCCGAGATTGGTCTCGGGGTTGACGGCGGTGTTGAATTCCCGGCACAGCGGACAGAGAAAAGGACGTAGCCGTCGCGTTTGTTGTGGGGCCACCCGCAGGACGCGAAACACGTTCGGCAGGGGGATCTCGTTGCGGAATCGGCGTAGTTGCCGACGGGGATAACGTTGCCGCGTTTCGGACGGCGGCTTGCAACAGGCAGGCGGTGGCCAGATTGTTGATTTGCCGGGGCACGCCCCCAGTGTAGTCGTGAATCAGGTCCTTGACCGGCCAACACCAGTTTCAAGGGCGGTTGGTCATCAAGGGCCGAACTGACTAACAGCCGGAGATCGGTCAACGTGGCGGCTTGCAGCAAGTGGGCCTCGTCCAACAACACCAAGGTGCGGACCAACAGCCGCAGCAGATCATTGCTGGAGAGTTGTGCCAAGTGCAGGTAGTCGACCTGAACGCCAGGGCCGCGGAGGTCATGCCAGACGCGTTTGAGCAGGGCCGATTTGCCGACTCCGCTGCTGCCGGTGACCAGTCCCAAGGTGCCGGCGGCGGTCAGGTACTGCAAACGGGCCAAGCCTTGCGTCAGCCGCTCATCGGACCAGAGCCGTTCGGCGGGCAGGTGCTCATCCTATGGGAATTTGTAGCAACAGGGACTCTGGGATACCTGCGGCAAATAGCACCCTAATCTTTCACCTAATCTTTCACCTAATCTTTCACCTAATCTTTCACCTAATCTTTCACCTAATCTTTCACTTAATCTTTCACCTAATCTTTCACTTAATTTCCCCTCTCCCCGCACGAGGCATGATAAGAAGAGATTAAGTGAAAGATTAAGTGAAAGATTAGGGCTTCAGGTCCTGGCGTAGCCGGTCAACTCGAAGGCAATGGCCGGGATGGTTTTCTCCCGGGCCTGTTCGACGGGCTGCCGCAGCAGCGGCTCCTGGCAATCGACGCGCGCGTAGAGTTTGCTGAAGGCTTCCAGCTCGTTGCTGCTGAAGGCCGACAGCCCGCCGCGGCGCCCGAGCAACTGGCCCAGGGTTTGCACGAAGTCGCTGAACGACCAACTCCGCGCGGGAGGCAGTTGGCGGTAGTCGATGCCTTGGCTGCGCTGCTGCAGGGACTGTTCGTGCTGCTCGACCCGCAGGCCGCGATCGGCAACGCGGAAGAAGCAGTTCTCCAGTTGCACGTCGCAGTGCTTGCGGTGGAGGGTCCGCGGGACGCACCGCAGGAAGAACTCCAAGGCCCGCTGCAGATCGACTTGCCGCGTGAACGGCTGGCCCTGCTGGTAACGCTGCTGCGGCGTTTGGCCGATTTCCGAATGCGTCCGCTGGTGATAGCTGACATCCAGCCAGGCCGAGAAGGCCCGGTTCAGACGGTCCAAAGTCAGGATGTCCAGCGTCTGCCGGAAATAATACCGCGAGGTGACCACATAGCGGCTGTGACAGTCGATGAAGGCCGAGAGGTGCGTACACCGGCTTGCTGCAGGTGCCGGTACAAG